>QWPF01000109.1 GCA_003671255.1 Planctomycetota bacterium
AACTGCGCTTTTGGGCATCAAGCAGATGAATACTTTTGTGGGAAGAGATTACACGAAAACAATAGATGAGAACTGGCCTCGTTTTCTTGCGACTTGGAAGCCTTTGGTTGAGTTTGCGGAATCATTGGGCGTGCGCATCGGTATTGAAAACTGCCCGATGTCGTTTGGGCCGGATGAATGGCCTGGCGGTAAGAACCTTGCGATTTCCCCTGCGATATGGCGTAGGATGTTTGCTGATATTCCGAATTCCAACTTTGGTTTAAACTTTGATCCTTCGCATTTTCCCTGGCAGATGATGGACTATCTCAAGCCGCTCAATGAATTCTCCAAGCGTATTTTTCATGTGCATGCAAAGGATGTGCGGGTTGATAGAGATCGCATTGATGAGGTAGGGATTCTTGCATACCCGAAGGAATATCATGTGCCCAAACTGCCCGGGATGGGCGAAGTGAACTGGGGAAAATTTTTCTCGGTGCTGGGTGATGCGGGCTATGATGGCCCTGTTTGTGTTGAAGTGGAAGACAGGGCTTATGAAGGTTCTTTGGAATCACGCAGGGCTGCGCTTACGCAAAGCCATACTTTCTTGCGTAACTACATTCCAAGGCGCAAAGTTTAATGTCTGCGAATCAAATACTTGCTGGGATTGATCTTGGTGGCACCACTATTACTGCCGGCCTGGGTGATCTCAATGGCAATATTTTACTGCAGCGAAGCATTCCCACACTTTCAGAAAATGGGCCTGAAGATGTTCTTTGTAGAATAGCATCCCTTATAAAAAATCTAGCGGATGAAGTTGGCTATAAACCTACCGCCCTTGGCATTGGTATTCCCGGCTTGGTTGATCCTACACTTGGTAAAACTCTGTTTTTACCAAACATGCATACTCAATGGCGGGGCGTTTGCGTTCGTGAAATACTTGAAAAATCCTTGGGGTACTCGGTTCGTATTTTGAATGATGTTCGTACTGCAACATTGGGCGAGATGAAATTCGGGCTAGGGAAAAATGTTTCCAACATGGTTTTCTTTTCTCTGGGAACTGGCATAGGTGGCGGAATAGTTATTGGCGGGAAACTTCTTCTTGGTCCCTTGGGTTCTGCAGGGGAAATAGGCCATCAAACCATTCTTCCCAATGGGCCTTATTGCGGGTGTGGGAATCAAGGTTGTTTAGAGGCGCTATGCAGTGGGCCAGCAATCATTGCGGAGGGCGTTCGGCTTTTTAAAAGCGGGCAGGCTCCGAAGTTGGTTCATATTTGCGCAAATGATATCAGCAATGTTTCTCCCGAAACTATGGCACAGGCTGCGAAGGAAGGTGATGAAGCGGTGAGTGCAGGGATATATCATATTGCAACACTTCTTGGCATTGGTGTTGCCAACATGGTAACTTCGTTGCATCCGGAATTGGTGGTGCTGGGAGGCGGGGTTTCAAAAATGGGAGACCTGCTTCTTGTGCCTGTGCGAAAAGTTGTTAAACAGAGGGTGCGGATGTTTCCAGTGGATGATGTTCGGATTGAATTATCATCGGTGGGAGAGGGCGCAGGGTTGCTGGGTGCGATTGCACTTGCGGATTTTAAAAACTTAGGAGTTGGAACAGATGAGCTACACTTATAAAGATATTTCGAAAATGATTGATCATTCCCTTTTGACCCCGACCCTCACGGTTCAGGAGTTGGAAGCGGGGATCGCCCTTGCGATTGATTACGATGTTGCAAGCATTTGCATCATGCCTTATTACCAGCGAAGGTGTGCGGATTTACTCAAGGGTACGGGAATCAGGGCCAGTACTACCATTGGGTTTCCCCATGGCGCAAATACTACCGCAATAAAAAAGATGGAAGCTGAACGAGCCATCGCTGATGGGTGCGAAGAACTTGACATGGTGGTGAACATAAGCCAGGTGTTGAGTGAACGCTGGGATTATGTGCGCGAGGATATTAAGGTGGTGATCGATGTTGCACATAAGGCGGGCCAGAAGGTGAAGGTCATTTTTGAAAACAGTTTTTTGAAGGATGAGCATAAGATCAAGCTTTGCGAAATCTGCAGTGAATTGAAGGCGGATTGGGTGAAGACTTCCACGGGGTATGGTTCAGGCGGTGCGACCATCGAAGATTTGATTTTGATGCGCAAGCATGCAGCCCCTTCGGTTCAGGTTAAAGCAGCGGGTGGCGTGAGGGACTTTGCAAAAATGTTGGAAGTGCGCGCTTTGGGAGTCAGCAGGGTGGGCGCAAGCAGAACCCGCGAAATGCTGGAAGAGTGCAGAAAAGTAATGGGCCTACCTGTTTTGCATACCGCACCTGGCACAGTTGCTGGTTATTAACACCAGAAGCACTCAGATCAACTAAATTTGCCTAAGTTGCGGTATCGCTGCAATCTTTTTAATCGATAAATTCGACACTTTCAATAATATGTGCTATAGATAGCAGAGAGCGTCTACGCAACTTGCGTAAAATCGCTGCTGCTCTGGTGTTGATAAGTCGATTATTAAATGAAACTGCTCACTCTTTTAAGGTTTAAAACGATGTTAAAATTTAATCGTATTAGTTTCTTTTCTGTTATTGGAATTGCAACTTTGTTTGCAGGCTTTTCAGGATTTGCAAAAAGTGAAGAGGTTACGAAAAAGATTACGCTTTCTGAAGCGTTGGAGTTGATGAATGCAAACCATCCAAGAATACATGCAGCGGAAGCGAGTTTAAGGGGCTCGGAAGCGGGATTACGCGGGGTACAAAACCTTCCCCTTTTCGCAAAGCTTTCCCCAGATATGAAATATAGAAAACAACAGTCAACATTGGGAATCGAAGTTGCGGATGCGGGTTTGAGGCAGGAAATCAGGGACACCTCCTATGGAGTTGCGCGGGGTTATTTCTTGGTTGTGTATTCGAAACAGCAGCAGGATTTAAGCAAGCAAGTGCTTGATATATTGGGCAAGAACATCAAGGCGCTTGAATTAAAGATGGCTCTTAAAAAAACTCCTGAAGACGAAATCAAACTTCAAAAACTAAAGTTGGGCTTTGTTGAGGCTAAGCACAAAAATTCCCTAGCAGTTACGGGATACGAAAGAGCGAAGGCATTATTGACAGAAGAAGTAGGTGGCAGGAAAAAAGTTGGTTTGATTGAACCTATTGAAAAGGATTTTGCTTCCTATGAATTGTTAGGGTTGCTTACCCCTGAATTTATTGAAGAGATGGTTGAAAAGACCGTTGTAATCCGAGAGGAAGTGATTAAATCTTCGAAAGCATCTCAAATTCTTGCCTTGGAAGTGAATGCTCAAAAATCCGCAAGGTTTAATCCCAAGTTCCGAACTTTCGCAAGTGGTTCTGATTTACATTACATTCCGATTGGCGTGCAGGGCAGGGGCGAAAACTTTACTCCTGAAGCTATTACCATTGAAATGCCTTCCTCGCTTGTAGGTAAAAAGAATGATCGTGTTGCAAGGGCCCAGGCTTTTGCAGATCGGGGCGCTGCAGTTGAGGAAAGCACGAAGAATCTGATCAGATTAGAAGTGCGAAATGCATTCCAACTGTTGTTGGAAACCCGCATCAGTTATAATGAACTAAAGAAGGTTGAACCTGAATTGAAAAAAATCATCACAGAACTGCATGATACTTCACTCAAGTTTTTGAACACTGATAATGCTGAATTGTTTGAAAAGGCAGGAAAAATGCTGGGTAATTATAACCATACCAAATTCATCACCATGGATAACCTTGCAGATCTCGAGCGCATTACCAGTGGTACTTTTAGCGTGGGTCTGACCTGCCCTGCAACCATTACCAATGATGGTAAGCGGATTAAATAATCACTTTATGCCGAAGATAGCACTGCACCCCGATGGCCTTGTTCTTCCCATAAGGGTGCAACCCGGTGCGAAAAAAAACAGCATCCATGGCGTGCATGATGGTGCACTTAAAGTTTCAGTCCAAGCTGCGCCTGAAGATGGTAAGGCCAATGATGCCATTATGGAATTACTGAAAAAGTCTCTAGGCATCAAAAGAAATCAGATTGAAATGCTATCAGGCCAGACATCCCGGAATAAGAAAATCCTGATCCGGGAATTAAAGCTCGAGGAACTTGCACAAAAAATCCGCACATTAATCTAAGAGTTGAAGTATTACCCTTTGAATTCGTGTGCGGTTTTTACAAAAGTTTCGAAGTTGGCAACGGGGGTGGTGCGATCCACTCCATGGTTGAGATTTAAAATGTGACGCGTCCCGCCACCTTTTCGCAGACATTCTTCCACTGCAATTTTCACTTCTGCCGGTGTTCCTGTGCGCAGGATATTCTCATCCACATTGCCCTGAAAAACGAGATGGGGGTATTTATCCCGGGCTTCTTTAAGATCGTTGCGCTTACCCAAGCTGATGATATCCGCGCCTGTTTCAACTTGTTTATGCAGGTAGGGGCATTCCTTAACAAAAAGAATGCGTGGTGCGCCCGTTGCGCCTGCAAGGATTCTGCGATGAAAAGGCTGGGCCCATAAATCGTATTCTTGTTCTGTAAGCATGCCTGCCCAGGAATCGAATAGTTGGTACGCACAAGCTCCATGGGCGATCATGGTTTTTAAAAATCCGATGGTTGCAGAAGTAAGCCTTTCAAGAAGTTCGCACCAGATGATGGGTTGTTCTTGGATGAATTTGCGTGTTGCGTTGATATCTTTGCCTGTGCCTATGCAGTAGGTAGCAACGGTGAAGGGTGCACCAGCGAAGGCCAATATGGGCATGGGTTTATCCAAGGTTTTTTGGACTTGGGTTAGCATGCGGGTTACATGGGAATAGGTTTCGGGCTGGGGATGAGGGTTTAGTTTTAAAACTGCTTCGAGAGTGCGGACGGGGGAAGCGGGCACCGGGCCGATATTGGGTTGCAACGAAAAAGGCAGCCCCATGGATACAGGCAGGGTGGTGATATCATAAAACAGAATCACACCATCAACTCCAAACCTTACGGGTAGGATGGATGCTTTTGCAGCAAGTTCTACATTTTCAGAAAAATCGTAGAATCCAAGTCCGGAGCGGATTTTATGAAACTCAGGATCCCAGCGCCCGGCTTGTCGCATTGCCCAAACAGGGACTCTTTCGATTGCTTCGCCCCGTGCAGCGCGAACCAATAAATGATCTTTGTTTTTCATTTCTGCAACAGCCATGCGATAACTCCTGATCCCAAATAAGAACCTTAGATTAATTTATTAGGTTGGAGCTGATTTGGTTCCCCAATAAAGGGTTGCGATGCCAAAAGTGAAGGGTTTCCAAGTGACTTGGAGTAATCCCTGGTCGCGCATTTTTTGGGCAAATTGCTCACCATCAGGGAATTGCAGCACACTATTGCGCAAATAATGGTAGGCATCATCCTTACTTTTGGAAAAAAGCTGACCTAGAAGGGGAAGCATGCGCTGGAAGTAAAAAAGGTAGAGGTTGCCCAGGAACCAACCCTTGGGGCGGGAAAACTCGAGGATTGCAACTCGGCCACCTGGTTTTGTTACCCGTATCATTTCCAAAATCCCAGCTTCGGTATCTGCGACATTTCTTATGCCAAAGGCTACGGTTGTCAGCTGGAAGTAATTCTCAGAAAAAGGCAGATTGAGTGTATCTGCTTCGAGAAAGGAGATTCCCAAGCCCCTCTTTTTGTTCTTTTTGTAGGCAGATTCAAGCATAGCAAGGCAGAAATCGCTGCCTACTATTTTGATTTTCCCTTTGGAAGCCGCATGGTAAGCCAGTGCAAGATCGCCCGTACCCGTACAAACATCGAGAATCGGATCGTTACCTTCCGGAGGTACTAATTTTGTCATGCGATTACGCCAGTAGCGATCGATGTTTAGGCTCAGAAAATGATTAAGGAAATCGTACCAGGGTGCAATGCCTGAAAACATGGCACGAATGCGCTTACCATCTTTGTTGAGTTCCGCAGCCATTAAAAAATTCCCTCTCTGTACAGGTAGAAGACCGTAAAAAGGGGATGAGTGCCAACAAAAAAAAGAAGAGGAGCGGTTAGGCTCCCCTTCTTTTAATTGCACTTTAAAGATTAATTTATCGTGCGATGGGTAAAGTTGAAATTAAGCAGCCTTCTTAGGTTCTGCTTTTTTATCTTCTTTCTTAGGTTCTGCCTTAGGTGCAGCAGTTCCACCGGTGCAACCATTGCAGCTCTTAGGAGCACGGTTGAACAACTTGTGTCCGCCGGTGCAACCATTGCAGCTCTTAGGAGCGCGGTCGAACAACTTGTTACCACCACAGCAGCCCTTAGGAGCACGGTCGAACAACTTGTGTCCGCCCTTGCAGCCATTACAGCTGGTCTTTTCAACAACTACGGCGCCGCTGCAACCCTTGCAGCTCTTAAGTCCGCCAAGTTCAACAACATCAGCACTGCCACTAAGGGCAACCAACAATACAACACTGTACATTTCACATACTCCATGAAAACCAGGAACCTTTTAACCCCTTCTACCGATTCAGAACAAACCCACAGCGGGCCTGCCAAAAGACTGAACTCACGCTCCTCCCCATTCCATCAAGTGACCAAACAACCTACCCGGATAAACTTTCCTGACGTTGAGTTTCAACACAGGCCTGCCGGACAAGGCAACCGATGTCTCCTTACATCGTCTCCTTATCGGAGATTGGGCGGAGGAGGGGTTATTTAGATAACATAGTAAAAGCAGAACGATAGTTGGTCAAGAATTAAATAGGCAATTTGGTGGAACTTTTACGGACAACTTTTTCATACCCCTGCTTAGGCCGAATAACCCGAATAATCCTCATGTTTTATCGTTTGCACATCCTGTTTACTACGGTAGACTCCTTCTATTCCCTTTCCTTTATCCCTTATTTTTAAGGATTTTCCCATGATCCTGCCCTTTATTACCCTCCTTCTTCTTGCTGCTGACCCCATCGATGCCGATTTTGTTCTCAAATCTGGACTTATTATTGATGGAACAGGCAAAATGGCTGCTTTGGGAGATATAGCTGTCAAAGGTGAGCGAATTGTTGCGATTGGCTCCTTTGCAGTACCTGCTGGCACTAAAACCTTTGATGCTTCCAAAATGATTCTTGCGCCCGGCTTCATCGATCTTCACACACACAGCGATTACCCACTTCAAAAAGTTCCTACCAACGCTAATCTGAATTATCTTTTTCAGGGGGTTACCACTGCAGTTACGGGTAATTGTGGCTCAGGCCCCGTTGATACCGAGGCTTATTACAAAGCTCTTTCAAAAGCTAAAGTTGGTAGTAATGTCGCCCACCAAATTCCCCATAACGATGTCCGCAAGGCTGCGATGGGTAATGTCAATCGTGCTCCTACCGAAGTCGAATTAAAAAAAATGGTAGAGCTTTCTACCAAGGCGATGAAGGATGGAGCGTGGGGACTCTCCACTGGTTTGATTTACAACCCGGGTACTTATGCAAAGACTCCCGAACTGATCACGCTGGCAAAAATAGCTTCTTCCCATGGCGGTTTTTATGCGAGCCACATTCGTGATGAAGGGTCTGAAGTTCTACCCGCAATAAATGAAGCTTTAACTATAGGCAAAGAAGCTAATCTTCCTGTTCATATTTCGCATATCAAAGTTTCGGGCAGATCAGTCTGGGGCAAGTCACCCGATGTGCTCGCGCTGTTGATCCAAGCAAGAAAGAATGGCATCAAAGTTACCGCAGATCAATACCCCTACATAGCAAGCAGCACTTCCCTTACTGCAACTCTGATTCCTACACGATTTCGCGAAGGTGAACGAGCCGAGCTGGTAAAGCGTTTTGATGACCCCGAGCTTGGGGTGTTGCTTAGAAAAGCGATTGCAAATTCTTTGGAGTCGAAAAATGGAGGTGCTGACTTGCGCATTGCCTCCTACGCTCCAAAGCCTGGATATGCAGGGAAAAACATCGCAGAGTTGGCGAAGATGACGGGCAAATCTCCGGTTGATCTTGTGGTTGAAATCGAGAAAAGCGGGGGCGCTCAAATTGTTCACTTTGGCATGAGTGAGGAAGATATGCGCCTGTTCATGAAGCAGGATTTTGTTGCCACCGCAAGCGATGGTGGCGCAAAGGTTCCCGACACTTCTTCCGTGCCTCATCCTCGTAGTTATGGAACCTTCCCGCGCAAGATTGGGTTTTACTCCATTCAAGAAAAGCTTATTCCACTAGAAAGTGCAATTCGCTCTGCGAGTGGATTGCCTGCGGATATCATGGGCCTTAAGGATCGTGGTTACTTGAAGGTTGGGTATTTTGCAGACATTGTAGTATTCAATCCCGATACTTTTCGCGATAAAGCCACTTACGATAAGCCCCATCAATATGCAGTTGGAATAAGCCATGTTCTTGTGAATGGCACCTTTGCAATCATGGATGGAAAGCCTACGGGAAAGCTGGCAGGAAAGCCCCTTAAGAAAACTGATCAGCCCAGATAAGTTTTGGCTTTACTGGTTTGCGTTACTTCCCTAACAGATGTAATTGCTGTAAGTTAGTAGGTATGAGAAACATTTGCACCGTTTTAACTTTGGTAGTTTCGCTAACACTTCTTTCGGGATGTGGCGGTGTGGGTATTCGCAAGGGCGATGTTTTGGAATTAAAGCCCGCAGCTTTAAAGTCTTGGGTGGAAGGTGTAACCCATCATGTGTTGTTACGGGTGAATTTAAAACGCAACACGGTTGATCGCTGGTTGATGATGCAAGAAGGCGTATCTTTGCCCGAGATAACCATGCTGACTCGGTTTCAAGATGCGGATGGATTGTTAAGCGAACCTTTGGCACAACCATTCTCGAAGGATTGCTGAGCGGGTTCAAACGATCCCTTTCTGGCCTCGGTCGAGACCAGCAAAGTGCCTGAAGGAACGCAAAAAGTTCTTCTAGAGGTTTTCTTCGGAAAACTGCCGGAAGGGGTTCAGTCTGAACCTGTCAAGTTGGAGTTTGAGGTAATTAAACCTATGCCAGAAACCCTTGTCACCTCTCCTTGATTAATCAGATGGCTTAGTAATAAAATCATTCATTTAGTGTTGATCAATTGTACTCATTAAAAAACAGGAAAAACCATCATGCATCTGATTACAACACTTTGTTTATTCTCCCTTGCAATAGTGCAGGCCAACCCACTTGATGTCTCGATCAAAAATCTAGAGGGCAAACCTGCAAAGCTTGCAGATCACTCGGGCAGCAAGGCAACCGTGGTGGTTTTCATGCAATTCGAATGCCCGATTAGTTCAGAATACAGCACAGAACTAGCCCGCCTTGCAAACCTCTATGCTTCCAAGGGTGTTAATTTCATAGGGGTGATTCCCAATTCGGATGAAGATGCTGCATTAAAGAAAGAAGCTCGCGAGTATAAAATTGGGTTTCCTGTTCTTCATGATGCCAAGCTTGCATTAGTGGAAGCCTTGGGCGCAAAGATTACTCCCGAGGTATTTCTTTTAGATCCAAAAGGCATGATCGTTTACTCGGGAAGAGTGGATGATTCTTGGACCGAACGATTGCGCAGGAATGCTGCGCCCAAGAAAAAAGATCTTATCGATGCGCTTGATTCTTATCTTGCCAACAAAGCACCTGCGGTTAAAAAAACCGAAGCTGTGGGTTGCCCTATTAGCAGGCCTTTGCCCAAAGTTGCACAGGGCAAAGTAACTTATCATCGCGATATCGCCCCCATTATTCAGGAGAAATGCCAGGCTTGCCATCGTTCGGGGGAAGTCGCCCCTTTCACCCTTACCAGCTTTAACGATGCGGTGCGCTGGAAAGATCTTCTTGTGGAAGTGGTAGAGAAAAAACAGATGCCACCTTGGCTGCCTAGTGGCGGATTGCACTATCGAGGCGAACGCAGAATGAGCGATGACGAGATTTCGCTCTTGCGTAATTGGGTGAAGGAAGGATGCCCCGAAGGCGATTTTGCCCAGGCACCATTGCCCAAGCGGTTTACCGAAGGTTGGCAATTAGGAGAGCCCGATTTGATTTTGGAAGCACCTGAAGAAATGTTGCTTGCAGCTACAGGCAAAGATCTTTTCCGCTGCCTAGTTTTGCCCACG
>QWPF01000011.1 GCA_003671255.1 Planctomycetota bacterium
TAATGAAGTGTTCGCGGTGGGCGTGAAAGTCCACTTCTTCGGTGGCACTGCCGGGTATCAGGTTGCAGAAGAACTCCACCGGTTGCTGGCTGGGTTCGCTCAGCTCCACGACAATGGTCACAGGGACAGCGGTTTGACTTTCAGAAACGGTGATTTGTTGGATGCTAAAGCGCAGGGCAGCATCGAGGACTTCGCGTTTTTCAAGGAGTTCTAACCAAGGCAGGAATCGATGCTTGCGGGGTTTGGGATGCCTGCTGGGGAACATGGCCGTTTCCTCTTGTTGATTTGCTTGTGCAAGATAACCAAACTACCAGAATCTGATTACTTCAACACCATCATAAAAGGTTGTCAATAAAAATATTCAAGGGGGATATTTTTTCTTCGTCTGCAAGAAAAACTTCTGGATGCATCTGCACGCTCAGAATTAAGACAAAGCAAAGCGGTGCCTTGTTTACAAGAATTGAAGTCTTGGTTGGAAAAACAACGGGCCGAAGTATTGCCAAAGAGTCCCATGGCGGAAGCTATCAACTACACTTTAAACCAGTGGGAAGCGCTGAACATCTACACTTGTGATGGCAATCTAGCTATCGACAACAACATTGCTGAGCGAGCGGTCAAGCCGTTTGCCATTGGCAGAAAAAACTGGTTGTTCTTTGGTTCTGATCAAGGTGGAAAGTCGTTAGCTATTCTGTCGAGCTTCACCGCCACCTGCCAACAGTTCGGGATCAACCCCTGGACTTATCAGCGAGATACGCTGACCAAGTTGCCCGCTACTTCTGCAGAGCAACTCCACACTTTTTTGCCAATCAAGTGATTAAAAAACCCTAAGTGAATTCACTTTTTGGCACCTGTGCTTTACAGAGCGCTCACTTTTATTACAAATCCCTTCTCCTTAATTCAGCCCGAAAGCGCGTCATAATTAGATGAAGAGCAGCATAACTATCACTCGATAGCAAAATTGCTTTGCCCTTCATTCCTCTTCCGCTCGGAAGAAACTTACCACCTTTCAAGGAGACTCTTTATGTGTCAGTCATTAGAGTTGGATCAATCGGTCCAGCAAAAATTCCATCGTACCCGCGAGGAACTCTCAAACGCATTAGTAGAACGCGATCAAGAAGTTGATCTTCTTTTAACTTCGCTAATCTGCAGGGAAAACCCTCTTCTAATTGGGCCGCCAGGCACTGGAAAAAGCATGCTCGTTGATGCTCTTTTAAGCTGGATGCAAGGCAAGAAGTTTTCCATCCTCTTTTCGAAGTTCAGTATGCCCGAAGAAATCTTCGGCCCCGTTTCCCTAAACGGATTAAAGAATGACAAATTCATTCGCATCATTGAAGGGAAACTTCCCTGCGCTGATATCGCTTTTGGCGATGAGATATTCAATGCGACTTCAGGAATCTTGAACACGCTTTTGAAAATCCTCAACGAAAGAGTTTACGAGCAAGGTGATGGCTCTAAAACCAAGGTTCCATTAAAGCTTTTTGTGGGTGCAGCTAATCAATGGCCACATGAACAAGAAGGCGGTAAAGAGCTTTCTGCATTGTTTGACCGATTCCTAATGCGTAAACGGGTCTTCCCGATTGTTTCCAAAGCAGGAAAGGAAAGACTGTGGTGGAATCAACCCTGCGAAGTAAAGCTAACCTCCACGATTAGCCCAGAGGAAATCGATACTGCACAAAGTGAAAGCGCTGCGATCACTTGGACTGCAGAAGCGAGGGAAGCTTTTCAAAGCATCATCACGCAACTTGCCAAGGAAGGGATTTCTCCTGGGGATCGCAGGCAAGCCAAGAGCGTAAAAGCGGTTCAAGCTTATTGCTATCTGGAAGGCAAGAACCAAGTAGAGCTTGAACATTTGCAGGTTCTAACTTCGATACTTTGGGAAGACCCTACAGAGCAACCAGAAAAGGTGACGCAAATAGTATTGAAGGTTGCTAATCCAACAGGCATGAAAGTGAATTCACTTCTGATTGAGGTTGAGCAAATTTGTGAAAATGCAGATTTAAAACAGCTAGCTCAAGCCGCAGTGGCAGCTTCGAAACTATCTGAAATTGAAAAACAATTGCACGCTCTTGGGAATCATCCCAAGGCTGCGATGGCTAGAAAACATGTGCGTGAAAAAATCAAAAAGATCAAGTTAGCCTCAATCGAGGCGCTTTAACCCAAGGAGATGAACCCATGAAAAGTGAATCTGATTTCTTGCAGGATTTTGATGATGCAACTTACATGCAAACGGTATCTGAACCAATCAAACCTCGGTGTGCGATGGCAGTTGATGATTGGGGTTTTCGACGAGGCACTCAACTTTTGGAAGAAAGCGATCGCCTTCGAGCGTTGAATATTCCAAGAGAAGCAGTGGTGGATTTCCATGCAGCAGCATATGAGCCTGCCCCAAGGCTGAATGCTTCTTGTGTGGATGATTTGCGCTTAAAGTTTTTGCAGCAACTTATGGAAACTAACGAATTCCAAGGGTTACACGCTTCAACACAGATGCACTCTTGCGCTAGTGAGATTGCAGCAACTGCTTTCGCAGAGCAATTTGCAGCTCAGAGTGAAAAATCCCCGTCCCAAGATAAAGATCAGAACGAGTTTTCCAACCTTCGAGCGATTGGGAAAGCCCTTGCCCAAGCTGAGGAAGAAGTCGAGTTGGCTCATGAATCTGCAGCAGCGCTTGGGTTTGGGAAAGGGCAGCCCGGAAGTAATGATGCCAAAAGGATTGGTGCGATTTACAAAAGGGTGCGCTCCAGTAAAATGCTGCAAAAGATTTGCAATCTTGCAGGGAAATTTCGAAGGCTGGCGCAAGCGAAGCAAAGGCAAAAGACCAAGCATGGCTTCGATGAACTGCTCGGTCTGAAATCTGACAACGATCTGGGGAGGATGCTACCTCAAGAGTTGGTTGCTTTACTGGATCCAGTTCTTGAACAGGATGTATTGCGAAGGTTCATGGAAAGGCAACTTTGGTGTCGAGAGTTCCAAGGGTCGGAACCTGTGGGCAAAGGGCCGATCATCATTTGCCTAGATGAAAGTGGCAGCATGATTGGCGAACGCAATCATGCTGCAAAGGCTTTGGCTTTAGCACTTGCTTGGATTGCAAGACAGCAAAAACGCTGGTGCGCTTTAATCGCTTATTCCGGGGATAGTGGCGAAAGGATTTTGCCATTGCCTTTGGGAAAGTGGGACGAAGTTGCATTGATGAATTGGTTAGAAGCTTTCATTGGCCAGGGGTCGGATTTGGATGTTCCGGTTCGAGAGATGCCCAAGTTTTATGAAAGTTTGAAAGCGCCAAAAGGAAAAACCGATCTGATTTTTCTTACCGATGCAGCATGCAACATCTCGGGCAAATTAGCAAAAATATTCATTGATTGGAAACGATCTGTTCAGGCAAAGTTGATCACTTTGGTGATTGATAGTGAGCCTGAGGATCTAGCGAAAATCAGTGATGAGGTCCACCGGATTCGTTCGGTGGATGTTTCAGAATATGGTGTTGAGCGAATTTTATCACTTTAAACAAGGAGGCTACTATGGGCGAAAACACGAGGCCCTTTCCAATCCAGTCATGGGTTGGAGAGGGTAAATTATCACAGAAAATGCTTGGCGAAATAATCACTTGGAAGATCCAGGGGGTTGCGATAAGCCATGCAGACTTAATTTCAGGATTGATGGCAAGCGATTTGGATTGCGATGTTGCGAAGGAACTCGCTCCGCGAAATGCGTTTGCAAGGGCCTGTAGCAAACTGAATAACGAGCGAATCATTCGCAAGGTTGCAGAGGATCATTCAACGATTAGTTTTCAGTTCACACGAGAGGCACTCGAAGACGGGAAATTCAGCTACCACTTTGAGAGTTTACTTTTTCTGGATAAGCATTCTGGGAATATCACTTCAGAAAATTTAGAGCTTGAGCAACTTGCAAAGGAAGAGTTTGGACGTTGTTTGGAGTCAAGGTCTGCTAATGATGTGACACGACTTGTACAGCGATTGTTTGAAAGGCATGCAGACTTGTTCACGATTAGAGATCAAGGTGGCGTGTATTTTGTACCGGAAGTTCATCAAGATTTTGTTGTAAAGGTTGAAAGTTTCGTTAGGAATATCGGAGGATCATTGCAACGGTTTCCGATACCTGCAGGCTCGCCTCAGGGAGATCGTGCGGTACAAGAAGCGGTAGCCAATGGTTTACAAGGAATCATCGATGAGCATATGGAAGCGGTGGCAAAATTTGGGGAGGACACACGCCCTGACACTCTGCACCGCGCGGAAGAAAAGATCCGGATCACCAAGTTAAAGATCGAAGGTTATGGTCTTTATTTGGATAAAAAGCGCTCAGATTTGGAAGCAAGTTTACAGCAGGCTTCTGAATTGCTGCGATCAAGGATGAGCTTTCTGATGGAAGTACCATCTGGGGAAGCAGAGTTGATTTTGGTTTAATGAGGATTTGAATGCGAAAGATTTCGGCCCTGTGGCGTGTAGCCATGGGGCCTTTTTTATTACTAAGGAGCAAACATGAGTGAATCTGATTTGTACAAATCGGTAGCGAAAATTACAGGCGAAGATATTGAAAGACTTAGGCGAATGGGATTTCGCATCAAAGTAATCAAGGCACGAAATAAAAGACCTGAGATAATTCTGGATTCAGAGTTAGAGCAGGAAGTTCGAATGAAATAAATCTGAGTTATGCCAGCCATTTGATAAGAGTGGCTGGCATCTTTTTAAGGAGAACAAAAATGGGAGCTAAAACAAAACTAAACACCGCATACATTAATGGAAGTTTGATAGGGGGCGGCTTCATTGGTTTGTGTTTTGAGTCGATGACAGCGTTTGTTATCGCAACGATCTTCCTTATTGGCTGTTGTTATTACAACAAGGACATTCGATAAAGGAAATCAAGCATGAACAATGAAGAAGAAAACATAAAAAAGCTTGTAAGTGCACTTGCGGATCTCTTAATAGTATGGATGATTAAGATAGAAAGGAAGGAAAGTCATACCAAAGGAGCGCCCAAAAATGGCACTTTTAAATTTCGAAGATCTTGGCCCGAAAACTCAGGATCAAATTAAGAAACTTGCTATAGAACTTGGCTTTGACGCTAACAGGGTTCTTTTCTGGAAAAGCCTTAGTGAAGATGATAAAGGCAGGCTTAAAAACGCTATCGACAATAAGAATTATCATCCAAAAAATAAAACTCTTCCAAACGCAAGCGTCCTACAGATGTGGAAAATTCTTCATAACGAACCTGAAATTGTAGGAGCGGTAAAGGTTGCTTTTCGATTAGACATAATATCTCGAAGTAGCCGGGATGAATTGCTTCAAAAAATTGGGTGCGATGCTTCTCCAATCCAAGTTCAAAAGAAATCCAGCAGTGAGAAAAAACCTAGTTGGAATCATAAAGAAGGAATTCTTTATTTTAATAAAAAAGCTATTCTTATAACGCAGCGCAGAAATAAACCTTCTAAGATCCAAATTATTCTGCAAGAGTACCAAGATCAGGATTGGCCTGATGAAATCAAGAACCCATTGATGATAACAAATTACCGAATTAAAGACGGGATCAAATATTTGAATGGGATCTCAAAGGTTATTCAGTTTTCCGTAGCAGCAGGCGGCAATTACCTTTGCTGGAGCGTACGGAAATCGGCCAACAAGTAATACAAACCTTACCTTAATTTTCACACACCAAATCCCTACCCCTTTCTGGGAGAGATTTCCCCCTACTTTTCCCCCTACTTTTCCCCACCTTTATTTTTGATCAAATCAACTAAAACTGACCATGATGATTAACCCATCGGATTGGATGCTGATGGGTTGCATCAATTACATGTTTGGAGAAACAAGTTATGTCGATAAGATTTAATACGCTTTCATCAGATGAAATCACGGATTTGATCGAGTCTTTGGACCCTAAAGTTCGTGTCAATATGTCAAGTTTAGAAGCTGCCGAATTCCTCAAATACCCACTTCCGACAATCTACACTTGGGTCCATGGTGGGTTCTTAAACGGAACATTTCGCAAACGTGGCAAGCGCCTTAACTTTCTCACTCGAAGGTTGATTGAAAAATTCTACAACGGAAAAGATTGGAGTTAATGTAATGAAAAAAAACGACTATCTGAGCATCAACGATAATTTAAAAATCATCCGAAGGGGCAAAAAGGGCTTATGGTGTGCCGACTTTAACATTGGCAATAATCATAAGCGTGTAAGCCTTAAAACGGTTGATCAGAAAACTGCCATCGAAATGGCTGAAAAAATGAGCCTTGAAATTGCCAAAGGTGATTTCAAGTCGAACCATGGGAAAGTAGTTCTGGCCTTTGGCGTAGAAAGCTATTTGAAAATGGTTCAGTCTGAAGGCCGTTCAAAAAAGACCTACTCAAAATACAAGCAAGTCCTTAATCAATTTAAGGACTTGCTTGAAAAGCGGGGAGCTAAATATTTGAATCAAATCAATCCAACTGATTTTGATGATTACCGTATTAACAGGAAGGTTAATAAAAGCCCAAAAACCATTTACACTGAGGCCGTTGTTATCAAGCAGTTTTTAAAGTTCTGCAAAAGCAGAAAGCTGATACCAGAAAACCCCTTAGCTGAACTACGATTAAACAAACCTAAAGCGAACAAAAAGAATGCTCCTTCGCTAATCCAGGTTCAGCAGATTCTTAATGCAATGCAGAGCAGTGATAAAATTTACATCCTGACTCTTGCTTGCTCAGGGATGCGTTCGGGGGAGTTACAGAAATTGCAATCACAAGACATTGATTTGCAAGGGAACTGGATTCATATTTGCAGCCGTGTGGGATTATCGACCAAAACCGGGGTAAGCCGAAAGATACCGATTCACCCAGAGCTAAAAAAGGAACTCGAGGCAATCAAAAAGCCTGCAGGTGGGAAATGGTTCTTTCCTGGGAAAAGTATTAAACATGGGTGGATGAATCCTCAGAAACTTAATGAACGGTTTGTGGAGGCCGCAGAAAGTCTTGGGCTACCTGCGGGAAGGGAAATCGGCTTGACCATTCATAGTTTACGCCATTTCATGGAAACACATTCCCTGAACCATGGGGTTCCGCAGAGGGCGGTTGATATTTGGTTGGGGCATACTGGCGGCAAAACCATGTCGGCTGTTTATTACAGCTTATCAGATGATGAATCACAGAATTTTATGAAGCGTTTGCCATTAGGTTTTATCACTACCGATAAATCAGGAGATTAATCATGTTTAGTGCAATGTTAGTATGGTCTGTTTTAGGGGCGCCTGTCCCAGATTTTAGGGACAAATTAGGGACAACTTTTTGGGATAATTGGCCTAGAAGTGCTGAAAGTGCTTTAAATATAGGCCTTGATAAGGCGGGGGAAAATCAAACGGAGAGGGGGGGATTCGAACCCCCGGTAAGGTTGCCCCCACACAGCATTTCCAGTGCTGCACAATCGGCCGCTCTGCCACCTCTCCAACCTACCCTTAAAGTCTATTAGAGTTAAGACTTTGCGTCAATTAAATGCTGAAAGAAGTTGGTAATTGAAATGAAAATATAAGCCGTTACAATCGGTAGTGGCTATTTTCATCCCTCCGTTTTAAGGACTCAACAAATGCTTTTAAAGTCACTTACGCTGCGTTTTTACGCTCTTTCTCTCGGAATTATGGTTGCGGGTTCGCTCGCAGCAGCAGACAACGATGGCTACACAGCCATATTTAACGGCAAAAACATGGAAGGCTGGAAGTTTTTCTTCGATCCCAAAGCCCCCAAGGATATTGACACCAGTAAAAACTGCACCGTCAAGGAAGGCGCGATCATTTGCTCAGGCAAACCCACAGGCTTTTTCTATACCGAAAAATCATTCACAAATTATGTACTCGAATATGAATGGCGCTTTCCTGTAGGCAGCAAACCAGAAAGCAACTCCGGGTGCCTAGTTCACATGCAGGAACCCTTCAACAAGAATTTTCCACGAAGCTTGGAACCACAGGGCAGATATCTGAACCATGGAAAAATCTTCCCCATCGGATTGGGAAAAGAAGAATATTCCAACAACAAGTTTGATCAAGAACTGCTCACCAAGCAACTCAAACCCATGGGCGAATGGAGCAAAACCGAAGTGACTTGCCAGGCTGATGGGTTAGTGAAGGTGAAAGTCAACGGCGTGCAAGTCAGCGAATGCCAAAGCGTGCTAAAGAGTGGCCCGATTGGGTTTCAATCTGAACAATCAGAAGTACACTTTCGCAATATCCGACTGAAGCAACTGCCTTAATTATTTAGTTAGACAAGGCTGATGTTGTGGTGGGTGAGGCATTCGAAACCTGATTCGGTAATCATGTAATTTCGCTCGATGCGCAACCCACCAACATTTGGAACATAAAGGCCTGGTTCCAAAGTAATGACATCGCCCGCCACTAAGATTTCGTCCGACCCGGGGACAATAAAAGGCGCTTCTGGATGAGAAAGGCCCAAGCCATGGCCTGCATGGTGGGGGAAGTGTTCACCGAATCCCGCCTTAAGAAACACATCCATAACTGATTGATAAACATGATTGGCATAGACACCTTCGAGAAGGTTATTTTCGCCCGCATCCATGGCAAGTTTAGCAAGATCCATGAGTTGTTGCTGGGAGGAAGAAGGCTTTTTCCCGACAACAAGAGTGTTGGTAAAATCGCTTCGATAGCCAAAAAGCACGACTGAAAAGTCTAGAATAAACATATCAGATTCTTTAAGAATGCGTTGGGTGGGTGGACCGCCTTTGCGCTCTGGGCCGGGGGAAACAGCGAAGTCGCCATAGACTATGAGGGGTTGGCCACCATGTGAAGTGCAGATTTTTTGCACCTCTGCATAGATATCAAGTTCGGTCATACCGGGAGCGATATTATTAAGAACCCAAGCGTGAGCTTTTTCTGCGATTTGAGCTGATCGTTTGATGAGAGAGATTTCATCTGCGTATTTTTTACGCCTAAGCTTACTGATGGCTTTGTGAATTTCAACGCCCTGGGTAGTATCAATGCGATCATGAATAAAAGCGCCTGGAAAGCGTTTTTCGACTTCAGGAAGCAGGGCAAGCGCCCTAGTGGTTTTGGGGTGTGAGATACCATCATACCAATTGACAGAAACAACATTATCAGCAACACAATGGCTAACAGAATCGGGCAGTCGGGTATCATAAAAAACAACGCAGCTAGCATCAGGATTAATAACAAGAAGGGCCCCAAAGCCTGCGCCAAGACTAAATGGGTCGACATAAAAGCCAGAAAGCCAAGTGAGATGGGAAGGGTCAGCAATGACGAGTGGGTTTTTGAGATTATCCATCGAGGCGAGGAAAGCCTGCCTTCGTTTGAGGCATAAATTTTTATCAAACATGAATAAGCCTTTCAATAAATCGGGTCGAATACCACTTTAGAATAGTAACAGTGGCTACTTTTGTCGATATGGCCTGCTTAACCGTTAATGTTTAACGCAAGGGGGTAAAAGTTTACCCGGTTTAGGTTGCGATGCGGGTCAAGCTAGTTTAATCTAAAAGCTAAGAAATATGCACATAATTAATTCAGGTACGATCCATGATTTCAACTAGAATTAAATTAACCAGCTTAATGCTATTTGCAAGCATATTGGCAATAGGCGCAGACAAACCGCTAGAGCTAAACGAGCTTCAAATTCGGGAGTTGGTAAAGCAACTTGGATCAGATTCTTTTGTATCGCGGGAACAAGCAAGTGAAATAATACTAAGGCAGGGCAATCGATCGATGGCAGCCTTGGAAAACGGGTTGACTCATTTAGATTACGAAGTGGTGAGAAGGTCACGGATATTAATTTCATTGATAAGGGAGTCGGATAAGAAGACAAAGTTACAAGCATTTCTGGAAGATGTGGATGGGAGCAAAAACACGGTGCTGCCCGGTTGGGAACGCTTTGAAAAGCTCGTGGGAAAAAGCACCTCATCAAGAGCCCTATATGGGCAGATTTATAAAGCTGACCCCAGCTTGATGGATGAAGTTCAAAACGACAAAAACATAGGTAAGTCAATAGTATCTGAAAAAGCACAATGGCTACACAACAGCATTTTCAGCCCTATAGCAGGCAAAACCATCAATCTTGAAATAGGCGATATAGGTGCGGTTCTATTTGCTGCAACAACGCCCAACATGGAATTACCTTCGGAAGTGGTGAACAATATTACGAACCTGCTCTACCAACCTTCAGCAAGAGATGCGATTAGTGCATCAAAAGGCACTGGGCCGTTCCGAAAACTACTTGGAACATGGATGCTACAACAAACAGACCCCAACATTATTTCTCAACATCTGCACCTTTCACAAAACATGAACATGACTGAAGGCTTGCAACTGGCACGAAGGGTTGCATCTGAAAAAACGATGCCTGTATATACCAAGACCGTGGCACTAACCCTTCTCGGAAAAATGGGAACACCTGAAGATTCGGGATTGCTACGGAATTTCTTGGGAGACGAAACAGTGGTAGGGAACTTCCAACTTCCCAACCAGCAGAAGGGAACCACCCAGGTTCGGGATGTGGCGCTTGCAATGCTCGTGCATATGAGTAGTCAATCGCACAAGGAGTATGGGTTTAGTTTTGCACGCGATAATCAGGCGCTTTTCTTCAACCCTTACATGTTGGGCTTTACGACTATGGAAAACCGTATGTTGGCAATGAAGAAGTGGGAGACCTATTTCACAAGCAAACCCATGACAAAAGCAAAGAGCTAACTTGCTTTATGTTTTTTAACCATGGTGATTTGGTTACCATTTTCATTATGCTCGACAAGATCCATGAAAGTTCGAATCAATAGCATTCCCCTACCAGTAACCTTGTCAAGATTTTCAGGTTCAAAAGGGTTGGGCAGGCCGGTGGGATTAAAGCCCGGACCTTCATCAGCAATGGTAAAGCGAATCTCCTCTTTGGAAATCTTGGCACCAAACATGACTTTACGACCTGCGTAAGGGTGCTTCTTTTTTCGCTCATCCGCTAAAGAATAAAACTGTGATTCATCATCGTCTCGCAATTTGGAATCCAGTTCCAGGTTGCCATGCAGCATGGCATTGGTAAGGGCTTCATGAAGGGCGACACCAATAAGCATCATGGAATTAGGTTCGCAAAAATTAAACTGGCCAACAAGATGTTCGATATGGCTAACCATAGGAGAAACATTAGAGATATCATTATCCAATACAAAATGAACTTCATGACAAACAAGAGCATCCTGAACAATTTGAATATTTTTTTCGTTGCGTAGGGTAGAAAGCACTTCGTTTAAAGTTGAGTGAAGCTCAACAGAGAGCAATTTTTTAGGGACATAACTGGCAGCGCCTGCGCGCAAAACCCGGACTGCAAGTTCTTCGTTGCCATGGGCTGTCATGAGGATGATCGGGATTTTAGAAAACTCCTTGCGAATTTTCAGGACTAGCTCGACGCCATCAACATCTGGCATTAAAAGATCGGTAAGGATAACATCAGGGTTGGAGTTTTTAAGAAATTCAAGAGCTTCGGCCCCATTGGAAGCAAAAAAGACCTGCCAACCTGGCTGGGAATTCAGAAGCCCGCCAACGAGATGGCGGTCAACAGGCGAATCATCAACCACAAGCACTTTGCGGTTAACAATCAAATCTTGGTTTTCATTAAGATCACAATTCAAGTTCAAAGCCTGTTGGCCCCCGACATTAAAGAGCAAATTGAAAACTTAAAAAGCACCCAAGGGCGATTGGATACCTTAATAAGTATGGTTGTATCCATGATTATACTTAAAAGCTTCTAAAATTACTTATAATATTTATAGTCTGAGCGCAAAAGTTATTCAAGAGACTGCAAAAAGCGATATAATCAGAATTATGAGGCTAGAAACACTGATAAAAATGCGTTGTCATCTCATGGCCAACTTAACTACATATTAAAGAAAATATCATGAATAAAATTAAACTACCAACAGATAGCAGATTATTTGACAATCCAAGATTCAAATTGGTTGGCATCGTTTCGGGAGTTGTAGGAATTGGCATCCTATTTTGGGTCCTATTATCACCTAAGCTGCCCGAAGGAATGGCATGGATACCCCCTGGGGAATTTTCCATGGGCGATGATTCCGACCGCGAAAAATATGCCGATGCTTTGCCCGTTCATAAAGTCAGACTTCAAGGGTTTTACATCGATAAAACCGAAGTTACCAATGCACAGTATCAGAAGTTTGTAGATGCAACTGGTTATAAGACTATTGCTGAAAGGCCGTTAGACCCAAAAGATTTTCCTGATGTGCCCCCAGAAAAATTAGTTCCCGGAGCGGGAGTATTTTCTCCACCCATGCAAGAAGTTGTGGATTGCTCTGAATGCAACCAATGGTGGAAATACAAAGAAGGGGTTTGCTGGAAAAACCCGGAAGGTAAAGATAGCAACTACTTAGGGAAAGAAAATCACCCTGTGGTTTATGTGGCTTGGGAAGATGCCACTGCATACTGCAAATGGGCGGGAAAAAGATTGCCTACTGAAGCCGAGTGGGAATACGCAGCACGGGGCGGATTAGAGCGCCAGCCTTATGCCTGGGGCTCTGAATCACCTTTTGAAGGAAAACCCAGGGCCAACATCTGGCAAGGCCCCTTCCCAAACCGGGACGACAAAACCGATGGATATAGTGGTACCGCACCAGTCAAGAGTTATGCACCAAACGGATATGGTTTGTATGATGTGAGTGGGAATGTTTGGGAATGGTGCTCTGATTGGTATAGGCCAGATGCTTATTCGCTTTTGTATCGTGGCTTAGATTCAGAGGCATTAAAAATACCTTTGTTAAATCCCAAAGGCCCTGCATCGCCTATCGATCCCCATGGTAATGAATCAAAGGTACGGGTGCAAAGAGGTGGTTCTTTTCTTTGCAGCACCAATTACTGCGTGCGATACCGGGTTGGTTTAAGGATGCATGGTGCGGAAGATACGGGTCTTTCTCATACGGGATTTCGCTGCGTGCTTGACCCATGAACCTATTAGCCTATTTTGCTTTGGTGTTATTTACATCATTTCAGATAACAAATCAAGTTCCCGAAGTAAAGTTACCTGCAGGTTTCGAAATCCTTCCCTATGCAGATGACTCGTTGGCAAGTGATATTTATTGCTTATCGATAAGCCCTAAAGGCGATGTGTGTGTTTCGGGCAAGGGATACTTTCGCATACTTATAGATACGGATAACGATGGTAAAGCAGACACTTTCAAGAATTTCGGGCAGGCGCCCAGTGATGGTGCAACCGGGCTTCTCTTCGAAAAAAAATCTTTATGGTACACAGGGAATCAAGGCTTATGGTCTATTCCGATTGCGGAGGATGGCGTAACTGCTGCAGGGCCTGGAGTGAAGCATCTTTCGTTTAAAACCGGCGGAGAGCACGAGGCACATGCTATCAAAAGGGGCCCGGATGGTTTGATTTATATTCTGTGTGGTAATATCACGGGTATTAATTCCTCATTTGCAATGGTAGAATCTTCACCTGTAAAAAAACCTCTCGCGGGCACCGTCATCAAATACGATCCAGAAAACAAAAAGACAGAAGTCTTTGTTGATGGTTTACGCAACCCCTACTGTTTTGATTTTAATCTGGATGGCGAACTTTTCACCTTTGATTCTGATAATGAACGCTGCATCGCTCTCCCATGGTATGAACCGACTAGAATCTATCACTTGGTTTCAGGAGGAAGATATGGCTGGTGGAATCCGCAGCAATCAGAAACCTGGCGCTCACCTCCATCGCATGCTGATATCCTTCCGCCTATCGCAACTGCGGGCAGGGGCTCACCTACAGGCGTGCTTTGCTACAAGGGAACGCATTTCCCCGCGAAGTATCAGGGATCGCTATTCATTTTAGATTGGACCTTCGGCAGAATTCTCACTTGCGAGCTTAAGCCTAAAGATTCTTCCTTCAGCACCAAAGCGGAAGTTTTTCTTGAGCCAAAAGGAAACGCAGGGTTTGCGCCCACTGCGGTGGATATGAACTCCCTTACCGGAGAGCTTTTTGTTTGCATCGGGGGAAGGGGGACTAAAGGTTCTGTTTTTCGTATCAGGCATCAGACCAATCCCATTTCTGCAAGCGCCCTGCCCTACAAGCTTAAAATCATAACCACGGACAAAGCTTTAATTACTGCAACATCTTCGCCAGATCTTTTGCAACGAAGAAAAGCGATTGAGTTTCTCCGCTTCGATACTGTTCTAACCCCAGATGCTATCAGCAAGATATTTTTAGCAAACGCTGATCATCCAGATCGATTCATCAGATATGCAACCACGAAATTAATTGAATCCCACGAAGGGTTGAACATTAAGCCAACCAATGTAATTGCAGCCAACACCTTGGGATTGGCGCAGGTAAAAGTGCAGCCTTCAAATACAGGGATAATTGCGCTTGAGAATGCCACCAACACAAAAGTTCCTTTTGCAGCACGGCTTGATTCAATTCGCATCATTCAGATGGCACTGGGTGAGCTTCCCAATATTTCGCAGCGTGGCAATTACCGCGAAGGGTATTCGATAAAACCATTTAAAGAATCGTGGATTCCAACCTTGGAACAAATGAAGTTACTTGCACTTTCTTATCCCTCGGGAGATTCAGATCTCGATTTTGAATTGGAACGCACCTTTGGCCTGATGAAATTTAATGACGAAAAAAACTCAAGCTTGCTCCTTGATCAATTAACTCTTTCGCATGATCCTGTAAGAAAAATCCACCTCTTGGCATCCATCGCGCAGACTGGTTCTACCTTTTCAGATGCACAAAAAACCAAGGTAATTCATACGATGTTAAACCTTGGGACAGAGCTTGATCTAAAGGGCATGAAGCGAGATCGGAACTGGCCTTTGAGAATGCAGGAGATCTTTGCAGATCTCTGCAAAAACAATAATAATTTCAGTACTCTGGTTGCGAATGCGGACACATTTGGGATGCCTGATCATGCGATTTATCTGCGTGATATGAAAGAAGAGAAAAAGAATGCTGCCAAAAAATTCGCACTGAAGATGCTGGGAAAACCAGATCTCGCTTGGAATGCACAATCCGTGCGAGTGTTGGAATTATTACCTCCGCAAGAATCGTTTCCAGCAATAAGGGTACTTTGGGGCGAACATGGTTTGGATGAAATTCTAATCAAGATTCTTGCAAAAAATCCTATGCGAGAGGATCTGCAAAAATTTGCCACCATCCTGCGTCATATCTCCAATGATGATTTACCGGACATTCTTTACGCGTTAGAAAAGCTTGCGCCCTTGGGTGATAAAGAATATTTACTCTTGGCACAAAAACTCCCAAACCTTCCCAGTGAACCAAAATACAAAGCACTTCAAGAACAAGTGTTTTCTCTATTACGCAAGAAATGGACCACTGCACCTGCCACAAATCAAATACAAGATTGGATTATCTGGGCCAAAGCGAATGATGTGAAGCTTTTGGCATCCTTGACCATGTCGGGGGGAATTAGCTTAGATCAATGGAAAACTCGATTCGAGAAAATAATCTGGGATGAAGGTGATATTTCAAAAGGAAAGAAAACATTTACCCAGCTTAAGTGTGCTTCATGCCATTCTGGATCACAAGCCCTTGGGCCCGCACTCGAAGGAGTTACGCAACGATTTTCCCGGTTTGATCTTTTAAATGCGATCATCCATCCGGACAAGGATGTACCTAATCGGTATCGCGCAGTTGCCTACACCACAATCAAAGGAAAAATCATTTTAGGCCTAGTGGTTTACGAGTCTGCAGATGGAGTGCTTTTGCAAACATCCACAGGCGAACCTCAGCGATTATCTGGGGATGAGATATCTCTTAGGCAACAAACTCAACGATCAATCATGCCTGCTGGTTTGTTGGATGAAGCGAAAGACGAAGAGATCGCTGACCTTTTCGCTTACATGAAAAGCCTTGGTAAAACAGGCAAATAAAGGATTGCTAGGCATACAAATCCCACACCTTTTCAGCCCATAGTTGGAAGTTTAGGCAAGATTCGCTACCCCCTTCCCACCGTAAAAGATCTTCGTCTAGCTTAAAAAACACCCCCCAAGTACACTTGCTCAATCTTTTAATTATGTTGGGCGAATAGGTGCAATGTTGAAACCACGAATTGTTTTTGTTCATGATTGGCTGACGGGAATGCGAGGTGGCGAGAAATGCCTCGAATCGTTGTGCAAACTATTTCCCGATGCCAAATTGTACACACTGCTTCACAAAAAAGGTGCCCTCAGTCCCACGATCGAAAACTTAAAACCTCAAACATCGTGGCTCGGAAAACTACCGGGTGTTCATCATTATTATCGGTACTTACTCCCCTTCATGCCCAGCGCAATTGAATCAATTAAAATTCCAGAATGTGATCTTGTTGTCAGCCTGAGCCATTGTGTTGCAAAGGGAGTCATCCCACCCAAGGGGGTGCCACATTTGTGTTATTGTTTTACGCCTGTAAGATATGCATGGCACATGCGGGATGATTACTTTGAAGCAGGAGAAAAGTTAAGCATCAAAAAGAGGTTGGCTGCGCCGGTGTTAAACCATATTCGGGAATGGGACAAAAAATCATCTGAAAGAGTGAGCCATTTTGTTGCGATCAGCAACACAATACAAACAAGGATTAGTGATTGTTATTCACGAGAGAGTTCGGTGGTATACCCTCCTGTTGACACTGATTTTTATGTGCCTGCAGATGTACAACGAGAAGACTTTTATCTTGTCGTTTCTGCTTTCGCCCCTTACAAGAGAATTGATCTTGCGATTGAAGCGTGCAAAGCGCTTGGAAAAAAGCTGGTGATCATTGGCACAGGGCAAGATGAGAAAAGGCTTCGCTCATTGGCGGGTTCGCAGACTCATTTTCTCGGGTGGCAAACGGATGAATCTATCCGCGATCATATGCAACGATGCAAGGCGCTGCTCTTTCCTGGTTTCGAAGATTTTGGAATTGTTCCGGTGGAAGCGCAGGCATGCGGAGCGCCCGTGATAGCTTTGGGAAAAGGCGGCGCTACAGAAACAATCATTGGGCCAGAATCAGGCAAAGAAGCGACCGGATTATTCTTTGCAGAAGCTTCCGTTGAATGCATGACCAATGCCATCGAGGAGTTTGATAAAGAAAAGAATTTCTACAGTAGTCACGCTGCACGCAGATTCGCACTAACCTTCAATCAGAAAAACTTTGAGCAAGGTATGCTTGATCAGATTTCAAAGTTTGTAAATGCAAACCTTACAACCAAAGTTGCAGCCTAATGTTTGTTTCAGCAAATCAAGTAACACTAAGACAATGTTTTGGCGATTCTGAAACCACTACCATCGCTTGATTGATCAGGTTTTAAACCGCCTCGATGAGCCGAACGCAAAATATCTTTGGGGTAATAGAATGCGCCACCCCTTAAAACCCTGCTAGACATATCATCAACGACGCGAAGGTCAACTTTCGAATCTTCAATAACGGGGCTATCACCATAGGATTGCAAAATATCCTGCGTCCATTGGTAGAGATTTCCCGAGATATCAAAGAACCCCAGAGCGTTGGGTTTCAACTGACCGACAGGCCATATTTGATTGTTTGAATTTAACTGATAATAGGCAAAGTGATCAATTTGTGAGCCATCATCGCCAAAGTACCAAGCGGTTTTCGTGCCTGCCCGGGCGCAGTATTCCCACTCGGCTTCGGTGGGGAGGCGGTAACCCTTTTTATTGAGAAAATCATTGGCTATGCGCATTCCGGCTGCATATTGACCATTTTGATTGGGTAGGTAGCACCAATGAGATTGTGGGATTTTTTCTTGTTCACTAAGCCAGTTGCAATATTTTGCAGCCTGGTACCACGAGATTCCAGCAACGGGTTTATCTGCAACTTTAGCATGCGATCTTGTTGCAGGAAAACTCGGATTAAATTTCAAATATTGTTCAACAGTGACAAGTTTTTGAGAAAGGGCAAACGATCTTGGAATTAAAGATTCATGCAGCTTTTCATTTTCTACCCGGTCAGGTTCATCGGTGGGTGATCCCATGAAGAATTTAACTGGGCCCTTTATATTAATGAAACATTGCCCTAGAAGGTTCACGCTCCAATTTTTCACCGCTTCGGAACCTTGAACTCTAACTTGCATGCTTTTATCACAAGCAGCGCTCTGCCCCAATTTTCGCCTTAAAATCCAATCCAACGCCCCATGCAACCCAGAGTCAGGCTGGTTTTGATATAACTCGAGAAAATAATCCATCCATTGTTTTTTTGATGTTTCAGAAACATCTTCAAGGCTTAGGTCTCCCAAGGCAAGAACCAATGCCGCGCGGGTGCCTTGATCTGTTTCTTTCTGGATTTTTTCAAAAAGCATATGGGGGCTTACACCAAGTTCGCCAACGAAACTTTGTACCAGCGTGCTTGAAGTCGCATCAACTGTATTGGTAAAAATGCTGAAACCTTCAGGGTCTTCCAGGGCCAACTGCAATGAGGCAGCCATCCCCTTGCGTATTTCAGAGTTCAATCTTTCTTGCGGGTTATTTGAGGGAACGACAGCGGCTCTGACTCTTTTCAAGTAGGGGGTCATTTTATCTTTTAGCGGCACAATCTTTTGCAGGATTGTTTTTGCCTTGCTTTTATCAGCACTAACAAACAAATGAAACAACACTCTTTCGTTATCAGTTGCATACTCAAGGGCGATGGCATTGGCGTAACTGCGACTTGAGGAAGATTTTGAAGAGTCCTGCCCGAAGGAAACCAAGCCATGAATCAACAATTTCTGCAAGGGTTTGAATATTTCCGCCCACTCTTGAAGATAAATCAAATCCTGCGTAACGAGCTTCTCGACCAGCTTAAACATCATTTTGTCCAGCAAGGGCAAAGAGGGGCTCCACATTGCTAGTGCCCCCGCTATTCGCAAACTCATGGCATTATCAGCATCTGGGAGGAGAGTTGATTTTTGCACCAGAATCGGGATCAAGATATCAGAGTAAGGTGCAAGGCGCTGACGAATTACCAAGAAATCTTGCGGATTTGCAGCCAGCATGGGATCGACCAACTCTAAAGCATAAGATGGATTTGCGGGCAAGAGCGCAAGTAGCACCCTAGTTTTCGCAGGCCCGTTTTCTTTCATTTCGCTCAAATGCTGCTCCAACAAGGGTCTGGTCAGCGAAAACTCCTTATCAGAGTTCACCAATGCTGATTGCAAGATTGCTGCTCCAGACTCTAAAACTCTGCATACGCTTTCCATCCCGGGCGTATCGGAAATCTTTGATCGACTCGATGCGCTGCCAGATAAATTGCCTTTGGATTGTTGCGCAGAAAGATTCGTGTTGGAATCAGCGGCACTTTTAGAGCTTAAATCAACATCGGTTTGCTTCAAATAATCATGAATGTCTTGTGCGAAATCATGGCTCGTGGTGTATCGTTCGTTAATATTTTTACTCAAAGCTTTTAAGCATATCTTTTCTAACTCTTTTGGGCTCGTATCTTTGATTTGCCTGGGTGGTTTGGCTTCAACCCGAATGATTTGCTCCAGAATAAGCGTGACGGTCTTGGCTTCGAAAGGCCTACGGCCCACAAGCATTTCGTAAAAAATCACGCCTAAGCTGAAAATATCTGTACGACCATCCACTAAATGCGCTTCACCTCTTGCCTGCTCCGGGCTCATGTACGCAGGCGATCCCAGTAACCCTGTTACTTTGCCAAATAATTCCTCACTTAGTGCTAGCCCGAAATCTGCTAGGTAAAGATTCCCCTTGGAATCAAAAAGGATGTTATCAGGCTTGATATCTCGATGCACAATCCCTCGCAGATGGGCATGATGCAAAGCCTCGGCAATTGTTGCAATCCATTTCGAAATTTTTGGATAAGAATGCGGGCCTTTGGCGATTAACTCCGATAAGCTGCCACCATCCAAATACTTGGAAATGATGAATAAACCATCGGATTCCGAGTTGAAAACATCATAGATTGGAACAATGTTTGGGTGATCCAATTTTGCTAGCATCCTTGCTTCGCCAAGGACTACTTCAAATTGTTTTTTATCCTTCGAGGGTTGCTTAAAAACTTTGACTGCAACATCCCTGCAAAGCTGTTCATCGCGGGCGAGATAAACTTTCCCGAAGGAACCCTCTCCCAAGACTTTGATTACCGAAAATCGATTCAACAAAAGCTTATCTTTGGTAGGTTTAGGGGCAACCTCAGGAACATCGATCTTAGTGATATTTTCGACAATTCTTGTTGCAAGTATATCCTCGGACTTACTGGCATCCAAATAATTGGTTTCCATTAAATCAGACTTTTTTTTATCGGGGTCTTGAGGATTCATAAACTTGATTCAATTGATCTATTTTGCACTGCTCTATTACTTATTATAAGTTTAGTTCAAAAAAATGAATATTACCATCAAAGAAATCATTTTAAAAAAGAACCTTAACTTGCAGCTTATTATAAAAAGAAACAGGAGGGTAAATGAATACCCCCCTGTTTCTTAGATTAATTTAGAATCGTATTGAACTAGCTGCAAGCCTTACGGCTGGAAAGACGGCTACCAAGGTTAAGACCTCGGCCACACTTCTTTTCGCAGCAAGCGGTCTTTGCGCAAGCTGGTTTAGATTCTGCAGGCTTTGCAGCTTCAACCTTCTTGGCTTCAACTGGCTTAGCAACGCAAACCTTGATGGTGGTTTCGTAAGCAACTCTTTCGCAATACTGAACTTTGCGCATTTCTTTGACTTGCTTCATTTCGCAAACGCGAACTTTGCATTCGGTGGTCTTTTCTTCCTTCTTGTAAGAGCAAACCTTTACGGTTACTTCTTTGGTTTCAGGAACGCATTCGTACACGGTGCACTTTACCTTTTCGGTAACCATCTGCCTTTGGGAGCAAGTACGGGTACGGCCAGTGCAAGGATCACAAGTGGTAACTGGTACGCGAACGCACTTGGTTACTTCTCGTTCAACTTCCTTGGCAACTCGCTTGTAAGTGGTGCAGGTTTTCTTTTGTTCGGTCCAAACTGGTACACATACGGTGGTGGTGTACTTGCGAACTTCGTCACGATATTCTGGCTTGCAGACAGTGACTTCGATTTCTTTTTCCTTGGTAACGGTCTTATAGCAAGTTACCTTGCGATCTTCCCATGTCATTTCGCATGGTTGAGCACAAGAATCTTTACAAGACTTACGACCACCAAAGGCCTTGGCATCGGCTGGCAGCATTGCCAACCCTGCGATTGCTACAAAAGCAACAGACAACAAAAACTTCTTCATCTAAAAATCTCCATAGAAACAAACAGGGGATGACAAACAACCAGTTCACATAAATTAGAGAAGATTTTACCTCTAGGCAAGAAATTAAAGTAAAAAAATATAAAAAGTTTGGGAACAGTAGGCATTATTTAACGATTGTATGATATTCAACTTGATGTTAAATATCATACAATGGGGCGATTGCAAGCTTTGAGTTGTAATACCGGCTTGCTTTAAGTTCTATCTAGACTTTAAGTTACGAACTAAAATGGTTTTGATTGAACTCAATCAAAGGTGTTCCGCCAGGCTTTGAGGCGACTTGGGCTGCCAAATCATTCGCAATGGTAATTGCTCGTCGCAAAGGTTTTTTCTTTAAAAGCCCAACCAGCAATCCCGCGGTAAAGGAGTCACCCGCACCTATGGTATCCGCTACTTCGATTTTATGGCCTTGCAGATAAATCCGCTCGTTTTTGGTATTAACTAGGCAGCCATTTTCGCCGAGGGTTAACGCAGCCAACTCTAAATTATAACGTCTGCGCAATATTTCGAGCGACTCTTTCAAGTCATCGCCTTTCAATCCTAGAAGATCCGTCAAGGTTTCTAATTCTTGTTCATTGACCTTGGCCCAAGTAGCTTTATAGAGTGATTCTTCAAGGTTTCACGGTTATAAAAGTTTTGCCTAAGGTTGATATCAAAGACCTTGATGGTTTTTTTGGGGCAGCGTTCCAAGAAATTTTTTAGTGTATTTCGGGTCACACTATGACGCTGGCACAGGGTTCCAAAACAAACAGCAGCACAATTGCCCGCCAGATTTTTAAGCCCATCATTCCACTCAAGATGATCCCAGGCAACATCCTCCTTGATTTCATATTCTGCTTGTCCTTGCGAATCTAGCTCCACTTCAACCGTACCGGTTGGATGAATTAAATCTTCCTGCAGAAACTCGGGATTCAAACCCAATTCTTTGCATTTTTCAACCAAATCTTGGCCCAATTCATCTTTTCCCACCCTGCTGACCATAACTGCGGGCCATCCCAATTGATAAGAATGAAAAGTAAAATTAAACGGGGCGCCTCCCGCCTGCTTGCCCAAAGGCAGCATATCCCAGAGTATTTCCCCAAAGCCAACGATTGGTTGCAAAATACAGACCCCAAATAAGAATATTAAAAAGGTAAAACTGGATGGCCTACCAAGTGGCCAATCCCATCGATCAAACCTATCAAACTAACTGTGATGAGGAAAAACTTCACCAGATAGATACCGAAAACCATAATTTTCGTTCTCAGCCAATCAAAAATCCAGCGATAAGAATCAGGTACAAAAATCGAAACAAAAGTAAGAAAAAGCAAAGGTACCACATGAAATACATTAAAAATTGCAAGAGCTATTAATTCATTTTCCAAACTCACACGAGCTTGGTGAATTTGCTGCAGCATCGCAAAGTAAGGCAAAGACAGGGGGAATTCTAAAATTGCAACGGTGGATGATGCGATAAAAACTCCCGCAAATGTTACTTCCGTCATTTCCTTGTGCTCCTTTTTTTTCAGCGTGAGTTTTACACCGAAGTAAAAAAGGATAACTGCAAGTATCAGTTCTAAAATATGATCAACGGTCGAATCTTTTGGCAGAATATTTTGCACCCATGTTGCTAGCCCGAAGTAAACCAAACTGCCTAGCACCACAAATACTATGAAAAATGATGCTGATACCCCCAACGCTGAGACAATGTTTTTTTGATTTTTAAGACTCAATACCAGCAAGGTAATTCCTGTGGGGCTGATTCCATTAAAAAATCCAACCAGCGATGCAGCAACAAACAAGTGCCATACTTCCATCAGTTCCGCCTTTTGCAAAGAACCATTGCGAATGAAACCCTTAAAGTGAAATCAATTCCAATATTCATGCATGATAATAAGATATTAAACCTAGCGCTGTTTCAGTTAAATCAAAACTATTAATCACTTCCTAAGCCGCTACAAAACCCAACATTAACAAACATAACACTTTGCAATAAAACAACTTATGTTAAATAGGCATGGTCACACTTTGCTTTTAAAATCGCAAAGGTAAGCATGTGAGTTGCTTAATCCAACAGTTGTCTAATCAACAACACAAGACATCAATCCAAAGAAGCAATATAATTGCATTTTAAAGGGGCTATAGCTCAACGGCAGAGCAGGGAACTCATAATTCCTTGGTTCCTGGTTCGAATCCAGGTAGCCCCACTCTTTTCAAACTGTAATGAACCTTGTGCTTAAAGAGCAAAGTTGGTTCATCAAGATAACAATCATCGATGTAATGTTTTTTACAAATAGAATTTCTATACCTGAAAAAAAAGTGAAGAATCATCGCGCTTATGCTTAGCAACGGTTACGCTATCGCCTGGTTCTTAAAGCAATAATAAAGGAGTGGCCATCATGCGCATATTGAGTTTTGTAATCTTGGCTTCCGCGTCATTAATAACAACCGCAGCAGAACCAAAAACATTACAACCACTAAGCACGGCACTTACCATGCACGCTTCATTCGACAACGACATTCACGCAGACTTTTCCAAAGGGGATCGGTTTGGATATATCCGCAAAGGCAAAGAGAATGTAAAAGCGGAAGCAAATGAGGAAGTAAAAATAGCACAAGGTGCGGGTAAGTTTGGGGGTGCTCTTTGGTTTCCAAAAAAAGGAAACTTCAGGCCACAGTACAACAACGCCAAGGTTCTGAATTACAATGAAAAAAATTGGAGCAGCACGGTATCAGTCTGGCTTAAGTTAGATCCGAACAAGGATTTGGAACCTGGGTATTGCGACCCTGTTCAAATCGTGGGTAACGATACAAAGAAAGGGTTCATTTTTCTGGAATGGTCCAAGGATGAATCGCCCCGTTATTTCCGCTATGCCATCCGCCCACTCTTCAACATTTGGAACCCCACCAATGTTCAATGGGCAGATATTCCCTTTAACAAAAGGCCGATGGTTCAGGTTGAAAAAGCCCCTTTCTCCAAGACCGAGTGGACGCATGTAGTTTTCACACTCGAAAACATCAATGATAAATCGAAGAAACCCAAGGGGCAACTATTCATCAATGGAAAACTACAAGGCAGCATCGAAAATTGGGATCTCACCTTTGGTTGGGATCCGGCTCAAGTATTACTGGTATTGGGTGCGGCATATGTTGGGCACATGGATGATCTGGGCGTATTCAACCGTGCCTTGGATGTGATAGAGGTAAAACAATTATTTGAATTAAAGAAAGGCATTAGCGAACTTTATCGCTAATGCCTTTCTTTATAAATCGAACCAATCGTAATGAGCTACATCTTAGATTCTTTTCAGATAAAGATTACTTGGCAAGCCGTTTGCCCTTCGCAAGATCGTCTTCTGCTTCTTTATCTTTACCCATGGCTTTAAAAGTTTTGGCCCGATTATTAAACAGATTGGCATCAGCGGGATCAAGTTCGATGGCCTTGGTGTAATCAATAATGGCATCAGTGTAATTTTTCATGGCAAAGGCGGAGTTACCACGATGGTTGTAGGCGGCGGTGTAGGAAGGATTCAATTCAATAGCCTTGGTGAAATCAACAATCGATTCTGCAAATTTTTTCTGGTCTGCATAAGCAAGGCCTCGTTCATTATAAGCATCATGATCTTTCGGATTAATACCAATCAAAGCAGTAAAATCCGCAACAGCTTCGGGCTGGCTACGCATATTATAATAAATTATGCCACGGTTATGTAATGCATTCGCATGCTTAGGATCGAGTTCAATAGCTTTAGAGTAAAAAGAAATCGCCTCTTTGAAATTGCGTTTGTTAGCTTCTGAAACGCCTTTGTTAAAAGCCTCGACCGCGCCTTTGTTGACACCTGGCGGTTGTGCAAAAGCAGACAAAGTAATCAGAAAGCTCAATGCAAAACTCAAACCAAATACCTTTTTCATATTGCACCTTGATTAATAATAGAAATTCTTATCCCTTGGTATTATTTTAAACCAAGGAGTTGACATCGTACAGACGATTTTACCCGGTTATCACTTCTAACACCAAAAAGAAAACCCCCCGGACTAATTATCAGGAGGGGTTTCCCAAACCAACTAGGTTCGCCTCTTAAGAAAGAACCAAGGGCCCATCTTTGCAATATTCAGGGTTTCCAAAGGATGGAATCGTGTGACCAAACCCATGAGCCATTGCCATCAAAAGGCGATTATGGGCAATACGGGGAAACTTTAACGACCGTCCCGCTTTCCAACCAAGATTACCACCCACCATCACAAAGGGAATATTATCCAGCGTATGCGAATTGCCTTTCCCAAGCTCATTAGTCCAAACAAGGAGGGTGTTATCCAACATAGAGCCTTGGCCATTGGGCTCTGGAGTATCTTTAAGCTTTTTGGCAAAGTACGCAATTTCTTCACAGAACCATTTATTAATCTTAACCAACTTCTCAACCGCAGCTTTATTGGTATCGGGTTCATGCGATAGCTGATGATGCCCTTCATCGATACCCAACCATTTCATCCGCGCCCCGCCCACGGAGTTAGTGAATTGAAAGGTTGCAATACGGTTGAAATCTGCAACAAGGCTGTTATGCAAAAGGTCGAGCTGCATCCTGCTGATCTTAGGAAGGTTATCGTTTTCTTCCCGAATACCTGGATCAAGCTTGGGCATCGCATGAGTTTGCGAAACTTTCAAACCACGAAGTTCTTTCTCCATCTCTCGAACAAACCCAGTATGTTCTTCAAGTATTTTGCGGTCTTCCTTACCAACCAATGCCGAGATTTTCTTCAAATCAGCTATCACTGGATCAAGCACACTTCCCAGAATCTCTTTATCTTTCGCCTGCCCGTAAAGCTTCGAAAACAACTGGTAAGGATCATCAATCGGGGTGATTGGCTTGTTGGCACTGCCATAAGACATGCGAGTCCAGGTATCAGCACGATCGGGAACCAAAACCCCGAGTTCAAGCGATCCAAATCGAGTACGGGTAGCCTCCGTCTTTTGCAGATGCTTCTTAATTTCCTGATCAATCGACAAACCATTGGCCCAGCCAGCGGGAGTATGCGAACCGCCCTGAACATTACCAGGCAATAACTCAATCCCGGTTAATAAGCAACCAATGCCTCGCATGTGATTATCACCATCACCGCGAACTTTGTCACATACACCATTCATAACAATGGTTTGCTTTTTGAAGGGCTCGAGAGGCGAAAGGATTTCTTTAAGGAGGAAGTTCTCACCATCTTCGTTGGGCCAGAAAGACTCGGGAACCACACCATTAGGCGAGAAGAAAATCACCATGCGCTGCTTTGGTGCGCCCTTTCCAGGAAGGGCAAGGGCATCAAGGTTGCCCAAAAAAGGGAACGCCGATGCACTAATACCAGCATTTTTAATAAAACTACGCCTATCAATTGATTTCATAGCCATATTCCGCTCCTAAGTGGTACTCAATCTTAGCATGATACACTTGGGTTTGCTAAGGTTGTTTGCTAACTTCACGAGATTTTTCCTTTGCGTTGGCACTACAAGCCATGCGTGCCATTTCTGCAGCAAGCTGGCGCATGTTCAACGAATTTTTCTCAAAGTACAGAGTCAGTTGTTCCAGCGTTTCTGCCCCATAGGCCCGGGTGGGCTGCTTTAGCATATGATGAAACATTTGTTCGGTAAAGGCCCTGTGGGCATCCGGGCTGTTGGCAAGATATCGTCCCAAACTTTGCGCATTTTCGAGTGAGACTTTTTTTCCATCCCTTGCTACATACCAACCATTACTATCAATCGATTTTGCATTATCTTTTTCACGCAACCTGCCTACAGCATCAAATCGCTCCAAGGTAAAACCAAGCGAATTAATGGTGCCATGACAAGTCATGCAGGCGCCGCCCTTCGTTTGCAGAGCAACCCTTTCCCGAGTATTTAGCGAGGGGTGCAAGCTGGCAGCAAGAGGCGCCGCAGCTTCGGGTGGCGGCTTTAAGGTAACCCCCAAGAGGCTACGGGCCAGAAAAACCCCGCGATGAATTGGCGAAGATTCCGCACTGTAGGAAAGCATGCTCAACATATAAGGGTGGGTGATAATTCCCGCTCGCTGCCCAGCATCGAAGCTTACTTTTTCAAAACCATTTTTGGATGCGGGCTTCTGTTGATAGAACTTGGCGATCCGTTCATTCATAAACAAGTCTTGTTCCAAAAACAGGCGCTGATAATTACTTTCTTTTTCCCAGAATATCTGGTCGATTGTTTTGTCCAAGGATATTCGAAGATCGGATTCAAGCTTTGGATCGAAGCCAGGAAAGCGCGATGCATCCTTGTTCAGTTCGTGGGATTGATTGAGTAGGAGAATGTCGTGAAAGAATCCCCGTATTTTTTCATGAGCGCGCGCATCTAAAAGCATCCGATCTATTTCCCGGTTCAAACCTTCAGAGTTCTTTAGCTTCCCCGAAGCCTCTGCTTCAAGCAATTGCTGATCAGGAATGGAATCCCAAAGGGTGTAGGAAAGCTGGCTTGCAACCGAATCGCCCTGCCCTTCGTTGCGGTATAAAAAGTTGGGTGATTTCAACACCCATACAAGAACTCTCAATGCACCATCCTGAGGGTCTTTAAATTCTTTTAATACTTTCTTGATGATCTCGTTCTCAGAGGTTTGAAGGTTTCTCCGAAAAGCCTTGGTCGCAAACTTTTTCAGAAAATCTTCTGTCTTCTCAATGCGTTGAGCGTCCCCTTCTTTAGTCTTGGCGAATTCTGGCAACTTTATCGCGATATATTTCGCAGCCTCCAATGCGCCCTCGGTAGTCGCTTGATCCCATTCTTTGGAAACCGTGACGCCCCTTTCCCAACCTAGGCTGCCATCATCTGGCGGAAAAGGAGTGCTCGAAACAAACACTTCAGGAAGTGTGGTGGAAGAAAGATATTCTCCCGGGCAAATTTCAACTGGCCCACCAGGCTTCTTCCATAGCAATTTGACAAACGCGGGCTGCACAACCTTGGGCTTTTTATTATCGTTAACCCCTTGCTTCGCTTTGGTGAACTCCAATCTTAAAGAGTAAGACCGACCCGAAACCAGATAGATGCTACCTTTATATTCTGTGTCTTTTCCAGATTTAACCCATGCATCAATAAGTGGTGTGTTGTTATCGTTAACCCATAACCGAACGGCATGGCTTGCATGAATAACAAATTCATAATAGCCCGTCTCTGGTGCGTGAATTGCACCTGTCCAGCGCAGCGTGAATTCACCGGGCTCCATCTTTCCTGAAATGGGGCTTTCCTCTTTGAAATCAAAATCTACTTCGGCATCGATGCGCGATTGGGCCAAATCTTCCTTATTAAAGTTTCTAGTTTTAAAGTACTCACCGCGAATGCCTTTGGTTTTGTCTGAAGGAATTGCAGCAGGCCTAAAACTCCCGATCAAATCCATCATGCTGTTGCGATATTGTTTGACTGTCAACCTGCTCAATTCAATTCTTGCTGGGCGATTTCTTTCTCTTGCGATCGAGGAATAAAATAATTCATGAATATAAGAACTCACTGCAAAAGCATCTGCCGCGGATAAGCTGCCCGGATCTTCCTTGGGCATCGTCTCTTCAATAACTTTCGCTAATTGATTGGGAGTAAGATCTCCAGAAAGAGGTTTGTTATATTTACCTTTGATACCCGCACCATTTTGCCCATGACAGGAAACACATTTGGCCTCGTATATCTTTTTGCCCTCGGGTGCCCCGAGTGCCATGCCAGATTCGAATGCAATCAACAGCAATAAAAGTGCATTTGACTTTAATCCAAGCAAGAGAAGATGGAAGAGTGAAGGTTTCATATTCAAAAGTTCGCTTCAAAACCAGTTGGTAGGTACACTATTTATTCTAGTTAAATTAATCGGAGAATAAAAGCACAAGGTGTAATCCTTCTTCGAAAGATTAACAAATGATTAGCTTCAACAACGCTTAAACATTTGACTTTACCTATAATTCCAGTTAAACTTCTTTAATTGTTATAGTACCTGCCTATGAAGTTCCCAGCTAGATACTCCCTTACCCATGATTCAGGCTCAATATGATGCCGAATTCAAACTTTCTTAGAATCAAACTCTCCTGCCTATTAGTGCTTGCCTGTGGAACTTTGAGCCTAGCCCAAGTTGCAATCAAGCAAAACAAACCAGAATCAACGCCACTCAGGCAAACAATCGATAAAGCGGTACAAGAATCCTGGAAGAAGGAAAAAATCAAGGCGGAAGGGAAGTGCGATGACTCCACCTTTTTGCGAAGGGTCTATCTCGATCTTTTAGGAACCATCCCCAGTTACGATGTAGCCAAGAAATTTCTCGCTGATCAGGATGGAAAGAAACGCGATAAGTTGATCGAACGATTGCTAAACGATACCCAATTTTCGCAACATCAAACAACGCTGTGGGATTTAACCTTATTCGGGCGCAACCCTCCGAATCAAGATGCCACGCGAAACCGCACACTGTTCAAACAATGGCTCGGTGAAAAATTCACAAAGAACGAACCCTTTGATCTTTGGGTCCGTGATTTAATCCTTGCAGAGCAAGAAGGTTCTGAACTCTACTACGCACAATTCACTAACAAACCCGAAGACCTTACCGAATCGTTTAGCCGCATTTTCCTAGGCACTCAAATCCAATGCGCCCGATGCCATGATCACCCTTTCACCGAGTTATTACAAAAAGATTTCTATGGCATGACGGGATTCTTTGTCAGGCTGGTAGTGATGGATCAAGGGACATCAGGGAGTGGCGAAAAGCAATTGAAGAAATTCAAGATAGGCGAAAAGAATAGCGGAGAAGTATTATTTTCTGGGAATCAAAAAGAGTTAAAACCAGGCAAAAAGGGTGAGCCTGTAAAACCAAAGTTCCTTTCAGGCGCACCGCTCGAAGAACCAACCTTACCAGCGAACTATAAAGAACCAGAATTCAAGAGCGGTACGAAATCCATGCCCAAGCCTCAATTTTCCCGTAAAGAAAAACTGGCACAATGGGCAACTGCACCGTCAAACCCTTTCTTCGCAAAGGCCGCAGTCAATCGGATATGGAGTCAATTCATGGGCCGGGGCATTGTTCACCCCATCGACAATTTCGGAACCGACAACAAGCCCACTCTTCCTGATCTTTTAGATAATCTTACCGAACAATTCATTGCTCATCAATTCGACACGAAATGGCTGATACGGGAAATAGTTAGTAGTGAGACTTATCAACTCGGAAGCAAGGGCGAGAACAAAGAGTCTCTTCCCAAACATTTTGAGCGCGCACGCATCAGGCCGCTTTCTGCTGAAGAAATTCTAACAGTAATGAAAGTAGCGGGAGGCGACCCAGAACAGAAAAGCGAAGGCTCAACTGGAGAGTATTTCCGCAGGTACTTCGGCGAACCCACGAACGGGCTGGGCGATTTCCAAGGCAGTCTAAGCGAGCATCTCTTCCTTAACAATAGCAGCAATGTTCGTGCCTTCATCAGTCGTAAAAAGGGCAACCTTGCTGACACCATCAATCTTTCCAAGGAACCTTGGGAACAACGCATCGATCAAATGTTTCTCTCTGTTCTGACCCGGTTGCCCAAAGATTCCGAAAGAGCAAAGTTTGCATCCTATTTACAAAGCGAACCAAAATCAGAAAACCTTGTGGAAGAAGCAATCTGGGTACTTATGAACATGAGTGAGTTTCGTTTCAACCATTAACCAATTGATGACTGGCGATAACAATGAACAATCCATCGATATCAGGTGTATGCAAAAAGAGCGAGCATTTCTCGCGCAGAGCCTTGCTCAAAGGTTCTCTTGCAACAGGTGCAGGCACCGCTATCCCTAACTGGGGCGGACTTTTCCATTCCCAAAGCATCGCCTCGATGGCACAAAAATTAGGCAAACGCTGTATCCTTCTTTGGATGAACGGCGGAGCCAGCCAAATCGATACTTTTGATATGAAACCGGGCAAAGCCACTGCAGGGCCTTTTCGTGAAATCCAAACCAAATTGCCTGGCTACAAAGTTTGCGAATACCTTCCCAAGATTGCTCAACAAGTAGAAAAATTAGGCATCATTCGCAGCATGCGCACCACTTCCCCAGACCACCCCGATGGCATCTACCACATGCACACCTGTTACAAACAATCCGAACGAATGCCGCATCCAGAACTGGGCGCTATGATCGCAAAATACCTTGGCCAAACTGATGCAGACCTTCCTAGCTTCGTGCGCATGGGGCCTACAGGGAACGCTGGATCAGGCTACCTAGGGCCTCGTTACGAACCATTCGGAATCGAACGCAATGGCAATATGCCATACTTCACCAGCCCGTATCTACCCGCTGCCAACGAATCCAGACGCAATGATTTACTCCGCTTCATGGAAACCGAACACAAAAAAGAAAACAGTGCTGATGCTTACGAAAGCCATCGTGTTGCCAAAGAAAGAGCTTGGCGATTGCTAAAAGCAAAATCGTTGTTTGATACCACTAAGGAATGGCCAAAGCATCAGGAGTTATATGGTGCAAGTGATTTTGGTAGGGGTTGCTTTCTCGCTCGCAAATTAACCGAGGCCGGGGTGCCCTTCGTCGAAATCGGGCAAGAGAACTATGATAGCCATGCCGACAATTTTGTCTGCCATAAGGCCAACATGCAAATACTCGATCCCGCATGGTCGGGGTTGCTGATCGACTTAGAACGCACAGGGCAATTGCAAAACACATTGGTCGTATGGATGGGCGAGGTAGGTCGCACGCCACAAATCAACAACCGCGCAGGTCGCGACCATTTCATCCGAGGCTGGACCATCGTACTTGCAGGAGGGGGAATCAAAGGTGGAGTTGTCTACGGATCAACCGATGCCGATGGCCGTGATGTTGCAACAAACCCCGTAAGCGAAGGCGATTTATTCGCAACTATATATACCGCACTGGGAGTTAACCCACGCACAAAACATTTTGTGGGGACTAGACCGATTTGGGCCACGCCCGAAGGATCCAAACCTATTAAGGACCTTCTGCTATGAAAAACACAGCAGCAAGTAAAAGCGTCAACTTCGAGAAAGCTACGCTGCTTTGGTCTTTCACCTGGGATGCAGATTGGGTTTCTGCAGTAAGTTTCATAGGCGACAAACACTTCGCTGCAGGCAACAACCTTGGTGAAATCCTACTCTGGGAGCTTCCCGAAAAGCCCGAACCGCTGGGCGAATCTCCCTCCGAAAAAAGTAAACCCGCTGATAAATCAGAAAGGCCGCTTTATCTCTCTCCAAAGCCAGTCAGACAAATGGTTGGGCATTCCAACATCATCAATCGCTTGTTATGCGCAGAGAACCGCTGGCTGATTAGCGCAAGTAATGATCACACGGTAAAGTATTGGGATATCGAAGCAAAACCATCGGGCATGGCAAAGCATGTATTAAACGCACGCACTATTGAAGATATAAATCGCAACAAGAATTCAGGTAGAAAACCCCCAACACCATTAGAAACAGAAGTTCAAACTCAGGCAGCAACGAAAACAATCGAAGGCAGAGAATGGATAATAGGCGCATCCTTAAGCCAAGATGAAACCACACTGATAACTGGAGATGATGCGGGGCAAGTGGCGGTGTATGATCGAAAAACGGGGGCTGAAAAAAAGCGCTGGCAGGTGAAAGGCTGGGCTTTCGCTGTTGCGATCTCCCCGGATTTAAAACAGTCTTTGGTGTCTGAAAGGTATCCCCTAGTGTTTGATTCAGGCAGGCACACCGCAGTAAAACTCTGGGATGTTGCAACCTCAACGGTTCAACATGACTTAAGCAAAGAATTCAAAGACATGCAAATCGCATCTGCTGCCTACTCAAGAGATGGCAAAATATTGGCACTGGGAAGAGGGGGCGAAGGTGAGGGCAAGATATTCTTAATAGACCCATCGACAGGCAAAAAAATCCGCGAACTTTCTCCCATACACCAATATGGTGTTACTGATCTGTGCTTTCATCCAGATGGAAAGCATCTCGCATCCACGGGCAGAGATACAGTTGTGCGTATTTGGAATATTGAAGATGGTAAAATGATAAAAGAACTAGGCAAGCCAAGGGGTGGACAATTTAAAGACTGGTTTCACGCCTTATCGTTTTCACCTGATGGAACCCGCATAGCAGTAGCAGACATGGCGGGATATATACACCTATGGGAATTCCGATAAGCCCATTCAATCTTAAGTGAACGAACAATCTCAAGACTTAAAATTAGGCGGTAGAATCGCGCCGGTCAAGTTGCATTCAGAGAAGTCTGCTTGGCCTAGTTTAACACCAGAAAGATTGGCACCGGAAAGATTGGCTTTATAAAAATTGGCACGGGTAAGATCCGCATTCGAAAGATCAGCACCACTCATGTTGGCATTGGAAAGGTTGGCACCTACAAGGTTGGCACCTTTCATTTTGGAGTTAACCAAAATCGTCTGCATCATCTTGGTGCCAAAAAGGTTGGCATCAACAAAGTTACTTCCAGTCAAATCAGCCTTGGAGAAATTAGTCTCAAACAAAACCGCCTGCTGAAAATTAGTATTGACCAGTAACGCCCCAACAAGACTAGTATTAGAAAGATCTTGCATCGAAAAATCTTTGTTGGAAAGGTCGGTTCTATCAGATGCCATGTTTTGCAACTTCCTGTCAGAGCGATAAACAAAATTTCTTAATACAAGTAATTATCTAAAAGTAGCGGAATCTAGCAAGGGCATTCAATACTATTTATTAAGATCCAAGGTAGATTGAGTCAGATTAGCCCAAAGTTTTTCGCTTCTTGCAACACCTTCAAACCATCAGGGCAAAACTTTTCAATGGCTATTCGTTCCCCCAACTCCGCCAAACTTACGAATTCACCCCGCACCACTTCTTCTTTCTGCAAAACAAAAGGGCCATCATCAATGCAGCGATAAACCCTTGCAAAAACCGTGGTTTGATCATCTTCATAGCGAAAAGGGAACAAGAAATGTGGCTGTGTCAAGATGCCTAATTCTTCAAACCCCTCCCTCTTGGCCCCTGTTTCAAAATCTTCTCCCGCAGCAACCACCCCGCCCGCACAAACATCCCAATACGAGGAAAAAACATCTTTGGTCGCAGTTCTTAAATGAATAAAAATTTCCCCACTTTTATTGAACACGAGAATGTAAACACAGCGATGAGGCAGCCGACCCCTGCGCATCTCCTGCCTGGTCGCAATCCCCACCACTTCACCTTCAAGGTTCAACACATCCACCATTTCCTGCTTCATATCCCTACTTTCCCAATTGGGTTGCCAACTCTTCCACCTCGGTCACCATGCTATCCAACAACTTCAATCCCAATTCCCAGAAACCTGGGTCGTTCAAATCGATGTTCATCCTGGCAAGCAAATCCACAGGAGATTCGGAACCACCACGCGATAACAAATCCATGTACTTGGGTACAAACGATTCTTTTTCCTGCTCGTACTTTTGCACCAAGGCGAAAACCAACAACTCACCAAAAGAATAAGCATAACAATAAAAAGGCACATGAATAAAATGACCAATGTAGGACCACCAATAGCCATAGTTTTCCGAAAGATTAACCGAGTCGCCAAACATAGGCTGATTGGCTTCAGCCCATAGCGTGTTGAATCTTTCCGAAGAAAGCTCGCCTTCTTCTTTTCGAGCCTTGTGCATTTTCTGCTCGAACCGGGTGAGAACAACCTGCCTGAAAACCGTAGCGAAACTATCTTCAAGTTTGCCACACAGTAGAGCCAACCTGACTTTGGGTTCTTGATACTTTTCGAGAAGTTTTTTAAAGACAAGCATTTCGCCAAAGACACTTGCAGTTTCAGCAGTGGTGAGAGGTGTATCACACTGGAGGTAGCCATTTTTCCGGGAAAGATATTGATGCAACCCATGGCCCAACTCATGAGCAAGGGTAGAAACATCGCGCATTTTCCCAGTGTAACTCATGAGAATATACGGATGAACAGAAGGTATTGCACTGGAAGAAAAAGCCCCACCTCGCTTGCCTGGCCTTAACTCCGCATCAATCCAGTTCGCATCAAAAAACTGATCAATAATCTTGCCCGCCTCGGGCGAAAGTGCATGATAACTCTCACGCACCAGCTTCGAAGCATCCTGCCACGAAACCAAAGGCATATCACCTTGTATCGGAGCGTAGCGGTCGTAATCCTCAAGCGAAGGTAAGCCAAGCAACCGCTTTTTCAATTTGTAATAGCGATGCACTGTTGCCCCATGCTTTTCAACCGAATCCATAAGGGCCTGAACCATTTCAGCAGAAGTCTCATTGGCAAGATGCCTTGAAGCCATGGGCGTGGGAAATTTTCTTACCTCGCAATCATTCTGATGATCGAGCACTAAGGTGTTAAATAGATACGAAAGCAATTTGTTTTGCTCTTTCAAACCCTTGGTAATCCCTTCTGCACCTGCTTTTCGAATGCTGCGGTCTGCATCGTAAAGCTTGGCATTTATTTGTTGGAACGAAAGTTTTTGTTCCACACCATCTTGGGTGAAGGGATAAGTCATCGAGGCAACGGTTTCATCAAAGAGCCTAACAAATGCAGATCTGCCCGTGAGGGTTTTAACATCCACAACTTTTTCTTCAGGTTCAGAAAGGTAGTGGGGTTTCCAAGCACGCTTTTGCTCTAGGAAGTGTGCATACTTTAAAAGTTGCGGAGTTTTTGCGAGCCCCGTTGCAACATCATTCGGAATTTGAATCAGTTCGAGATCAAAGAAGAGAAGGTGCTGGTTGATTTTAGTCCGGGTCTCACGAGTCTTCGCAACCAATGCCCCATGCGTTGCATCATCTGTTTTAGCAGCATGCACTAAAGAAGCATATATCGCTGGGCGATCCATGACCTCATACAAGGATTCAACCTGCTGGATGGCATGCAAAAGAAAGGCTGCATCCGTAAGTTTCAGCGTGCTGATCTTCCCTCGATACTGCGTTTCAAATTCCTGCGCCAGCCTCTGGGCTTCTGCAATATCCCGGTCCAATTTCGGATCGATAATGCTGGCATACAAATCCGTAAGATTCCAAGCCACACCGTTGGCACCACCATTATTTTCAAGACTCATTTGCACAATCCTTTATTAGTCATTGATTCTTGGTTCTTTATCCCAACTCACCACCCGGACTCCGGGTTCTTCATTTAGAATATTAATCAGATTAAGAATGGCTTTCTGCTGATTCACAGGAGATACCATCTGGGCCGTGATTTCTATTTCTTTTAATGCCTCTTGCTTGGCAGTTATAAGAGACTTCAACAAAAGCGAAGGATTCGATTCCATAAACTTTACAAACATATCTCTGATAGCAATGTTTTTTCCAAAGGTTATCACCACATTGATTTTGAAAACCATTTCTTCTTCAGAAAATCTTTCAAGATGCAAAACCCAGTTTGAGACCGGTCGAATAATCAAATGCACCAGCAAGATTGTAAAAGCACCACTCATTGCAAATCCCCAGTGCCCTGCCCCACACAAAGCACCAAAGCGTTGCTGCAGTATTCATCCCGCGAATATTAACCCCTTGCTTAATAATTACTCCACCGCCAAGAAATCCGATTCCACTGATAATATAAGAAGCAATCTTAGTGGGATCAGCAGAGCCACCACCTTCTTTTTGAAGCAAAAAAGTGAGCGACATAAATAAGGCAGAACCAACACAAACCAAGGCATTGGTACGAAGGCCTGCGGGATGTTGCCTGAATTCCCTTTCAAGCCCAATGAGTAACCCGAGGCCCAGCGCAGAATAAACATTCACGATGAAATCATAGTAATCCATAACCACTCTCTTCTTCCAAGTGCCCAGCAAAGAAACTTATTTTGTAACTTAGGGCTGGCATTAAAACTATTTTTGTTATGATAATGCCTGTTGGGCCGTTTGTATCCTAGGAAGTTATTTAATCAAGGCAGGAAGCAATGGAATGGATTGTCCCCCTGGTCACATTGACCGGCATGGAAGTTGTTTTAGGAATCGACAATATTATCTTTCTTGCAATTCTTGCAGGTAAGCTCCCCAAGGAACAACGGGGCTACGCTAGGCAAATAGGCCTTGTCCTTGCATTGGGAACCCGCCTGCTACTGCTATTCAGCATATCTTGGATTTTAAGCCTGCATCAAATTGTTTTCACCCTTCCAGAATGGGTCGCAAAAACAGAAGAAGCCAGAGAGATTTCTTGGAAAGACCTCATCCTCATTGCGGGCGGAATGTTCCTAATCGCAAAGAGTACATTCGAAATCCACCATAAGCTTGAATTGCACCCCGAAGGGCATCCCGATCATGAGTCCAACACCAAGAGTAATTTTGCGATGGTGCTGCTACAAATAGCTGTGCTCGACATTGTATTTTCACTCGATTCGGTGATCACCGCAGTAGGGATGGTGCAGGAAATAGGCGTCATTATCACCGCAATGATCGTTACTGTAATGGTCATGATGGCTTTTGCAGGGCCCGTTAGCAACTTCGTTGAAAAACATCCCACCCTGAAAGTGCTTGCGCTTAGCTTTCTTATTCTTATCGGGGTTGTCCTAATGGCGGAAGGCATGGGGCAACACATCGACAAAGCTTATATTTACTTTGCAATGGGTTTCTCATTTACTGTGGAAATGATCAACCTGCGAGTGCGAGGCTAATCAATATTAAGCAAGCAGTGGCGCAATTCGCTCACGGGCAAGTTTAGCTGCCTGGTCTGGATCTTCAACATAGGGATAAAGTTCGATGGTTACCCATTCTTTATAACCCGTTGCCTTGATTGCCTCGATTGCTGCTTTAAAATCAATCGCTCCATCGCCCGGAATAAGGTGATGATGCACACGAGTATTTGCAATATCTTCAAGATGATAGTGCTTGATGTACTTTGCAAGCTTTGGAATAGTGCTGGCAGGATCATCACCCACACAATACGAATGGCCGATATCAAAGTTGCATCCAACCATAGGAGACTTAATGTAACCCATGAATTCCAGAAACTGATCTGCAGTTTCAATCAACAAACCGGGTTCGGGCTCTATCAGCAGCAAAACACCTTCTTTTTCAGCGTGCTCAATTACGGGCTTTAACATTTCGACAAATAACTTCAGCCCTGCATTCCAAGAGGCCCCAGCTTCAACCGGGCCGCCCGGTTCAGTTGTGATGCATGGTGCGCCCAATTCTTTCGCCATCGTTAAACAACGCATGGTGTGATCAATACGAATCTGGCGGTAATGCTTATCCGGTTCAATCCAAGAAGGATACCAATAACGCTGTCTGGAATCATTCACCGCGTGCATCATGAAGGAATTGATGTTGGAAATCGCAAGGTTGTTGGATTTAAGCGAATCACGAATGCCCTGCTTTTGTTCTTCAAGCATGAAGGCAGGCCAGGCATGAGGCACATCCGCCATGATTTCTATTCCTTGATAACCAAGCTTGCCAATCTTTTTAGCAGCATCGTTAAAGGAGAATCGCAAATAAGCATTACTACTAAAAGCTAGCTTCATGATTTTTCTCCGGTTTCTTCGACATAGTCGCGGAGCATTTCAAATTGCTGGAAGAAATCGTGATTGGTTTCGCCCATCGGCCCCTTAAAGAAGCAAGAAAGATGACGCATGATGCCGGATTCGCCCCTGCGTTTTGCGAACAGTGCAAACCTTGCAAGATCAATCACCAAAGGGGCGGCCAAAATAGAATCGCAGCCCTGCCAAATGAATTGAAGAATCATCGGGGTACCAAGAAACCCTTGATAATGAATATGATTCCAAGCAGTTTTCCAATCATCCATCGAAGGAATATATTCGATGGTGACCAAGGTCTGTGGCTTATAGCCAACGATCGAGGAAATTACTTGATCCTTGGTTTTGATTTTGGAAGCCTTGTTGGCGGGATCATCGAGGACAATACCATCGCGATTGCCAAAGATATTATGACCAACCCAGCTAAGAATCTTCCAGTTGCGCAGTGCAAACATGGGAGCGAGCACAGATTTCATCAGCGTTTCGCCTGTCTTGCCATCCTGCCCTGCAAGAGGTGAACCCTTGATTTTTGCGAGTTCTTGAATGGCAGGGAATGAAGCGCCCAGCGATGGGGTAAAATTAACAAAGGGCATTCCCAGATCAACCGCAGCCCAAGCATACATGGAACTGGTGGGAAGAACATTTTCGCCTGCATCCAAAGCAGCATTCATTGCTTTAAGAGTTTCATGCTGAACACCGGTTTGAAAAGGTGGTTCGGTAGAAGCCACGCTCATCACAACCACATGCTCGAGATCATTTGCTTTTTGAAAGTGTTTTAGATCGGCTTGAATGCGTTCGATGGTTTGACGGGGGGTTTCTTTAACATTCGCTTTTTCTAAATCAGCCATCTTCGCTATGGTTGATCCCGATTCAACCGCAGAGCCTGGCTTAATATTCTTGCTCCATTCTGCAAGATCCTTCTCTGAACCTGCGAGCATTGCTGCATCAAATATTTTCGCCTTCAGATGTAATTCCTTGGCCGTCTCTACAAAAGAACCCTTGCGGATTTCATGGCCACCCACCACAAACGAATCTAAAGCATCCAGCTTCAAAGTTTCAAATAGAGGTAACTCGGTCACCAACGATGTGGTGTCAGAAAGCTTGTTGCGAATTGCTGCAAGGCCCAGCGCTGCAGTTGTTCCAACGCCGCCACATGCACCTATCAACCATAGACCCACTTTTTTCTTAGCCATGAAATTCAGCTCCAATGATGATTTAAATATCAAAAGGAAGGATAGTTAAAGTGGCAGCCTGCCAAGCATTATCAAACACACAAGTGTTATTATCAGAACCGCATACCCATAGGGCAAGCATGAACAATGATATGAAATAATCTTTAGAGTGCTACAATAATCATAAGATAGTATTTTCCCCGCTGTGGAGTCATGAATGTCTGCAGATAATTCCATATTTTGTTCGATTGACGAAGCGCTTGAAGAACTCCGGCAAGGCCGGCTTATCGTTGTTGTTGATGATCTAAATCGTGAAAATGAAGGCGATTTAGTCATCGCTGCAGAGAAAGCCACCCCAGAAAACATCAACTTTATGATGCGTAACGGCTGTGGGCTGGTTTGCCTGGCTATGTCGACAGCCATTTGCAACCGTTTAAACCTCGATGTACTGCCTTCACCTTATTCCGAAGGCATAAGCACCCCATTTACGCCTTATATAGATGCCCGCACAGGCATCACAACAGGAACATCCTCATTTGATCGGGCCCGCACGGTGCAAGTTGCGATCGATGAAAACTCCACTCCCAGCGATTTGATTCAGGGCAAAGGCCATGTGCCAGGCCTTAAGGCACGCGATGGAGGGGTACTCGTCCGGGCAGGCCATACCGAGGGTAGCGTCGATCTTGCTAGGCTTGCAGGCCTCAAAGAAGCCGCAGTTATTTGTGAAGTTGTAAACCCCGATGGTAGCATGGCACGAGTAGCAGATTTGATTCCTTACTGCAAAAAACATGGTCTTAAAATGTGCACCATCGAAGACCTGATCAAACACCGCAGACAACGAGAAAAATTAATCCGCAGAGAAATCGAACTCAAACTTCCTACAAAACTAGGCAACTTTGATCTCATCGCTTATTCTTCCGTGGTTGACCCTGAACCGCATTTGGCTTTGTGCGCGGGGGGAGTTGGAGTTTCAACCAATGGCCAAGTTGCGATTCAAGCAGATCCTGTACTGGTGCGTATTCATAGCCAGTGCTTAACAGGCGATATTTTCGATAGCTTGCTATGCGATTGCGGCTCGCAGTTGCATCATGCCATGCGCCAAATCGAAAAAGTGGGTAAAGGGGTGCTTCTTTACATGAGGCAGGAAGGGCGTGGCATAGGCCTGCTTTCCAAATTAAAGGCTTACAAACTTCAACAGGAAGAAGGCTTAGACACCGTAGAAGCCAATCAGAAGCTGGGATTTGGAGCTGATTTGAGGCATTATGGCATTGGAGCGCAAATTCTCAACGATCTGGGAATCCGGGACATAAAGCTGCTTACCAACAATCCGAAAAAAGTCGTCGGCCTTGATGGTTATGGGTTGAGGATCACCGAGCGGATTCCCATTCAGATACTTGCCAACGATAATAATCGGCGCTACCTAGAAACGAAAAAAAACAAACTAGGTCACATTCTTGATGGCACGAATTTAAAAGAAGAATAAAGATTAACGCCCGCCCGGCTTGGGAGCAGCGACCGGCATAGAAACACCCCGGTAAAGTACGATCTCTTTAACCTTCCAATCGGGAGGGGTATTTTCATCTGCTTTTTCCTCGCCTGTAACCACAAACGCAGCCTGCACCAGATATTTCGGAAATAACAACATCAAGCAATCAAACTCAAATTCAATTTTACCTGCTTCATTTCGATAACGCGGCACCGTTCCGTTTTCTACCCTTATCCAAGCCCCACCACCAGAAATCTGCATGGGCGGAGTATGATCAGTCATTGGCCTGAAAGCCTTTGCGAGAAGGTCAAGAATCCCCACTTTCATGATGGGGTCAGACCAGAAGTTTTCACCAACACGAACAAACTTCCCATCGAATAACTGTTGCGAAGCAGCAAGGAACGCCTGGCGTTCAGGAGATTCAGCAGCTTGGAGAAGTGCCCCGCCAACGACACCCAATTCCAAAGGAATCGTAGGCACAAAGCCTTTGAGTATTTGCTGGCGGTCTTTTAGCTCTGCAATGCCATATACTGCAGGTTCCCAGACTTTATTGGCCACCGCCATGCACCAGCTAGCGGCAAATTCCATTGCAGAAACAGAAAGCTCAAACTTCTTGCGCGACTCATCGTTTGTTTTAAGCTTTTGCGTCATTCCCGAACCATCCACAATGACTTGCCATTGCCGGCCTTTGAATCCACCTGTCGGGCTTTCCTGACCCAGAGCAGTTACTGCAACTTCCATCATGCCATCGGGTAAGTCTATTTGATAAACAAGCCTTACAAGATACCCACCCATTTCATAAACAGGGGAGCTGGCAGATTTCAAACTAAACTTGGTTGATGTATCACCAGCAAACTGAATCAATCGCACATAATCCTTTGCTTTGAATGCAGAGTAAGCACCTTTAGCAAGGGGATCGGCTGCAATATTGTAAGTGATTTCGAAAGTGGTTCTAAGATTGGAATCTTCAGAAGGTCGCGGAGGCTTCAAGGTAAGTAAGAACGCCTTGTCAACCTCACCCTTTGCGATGACCCCAAGCCATTGTTTGACAAAAGTATCCGCTTGATTTCTAACCGCAAAGTAAGTGCCCGCAAAATTCGCAAGGTAGCACAGAATAAAAATGGCAGTAATTTGCATCGACCAAAGAGAGAGCTTTTCTCCACCCATGGTGTTATCAGAAGCCCTGATGCGGCTGTAAGCAAAGAAGCTTAAAAGGATTGAAAAAGCGGGCCAGAAAATAACCCAAGGCGACATGATCCAAGGCGTACCAACAAGAAACGCTGCAACGAATCCCCCCGAAAGGGTAAGCACAAATAAGCCACCAAGCACTGCGCCAAGAATCGCCAGAATCGATACCGATTTGTAGCCATCATCCTGATCACTGGGAATGGAATCAGTAAAAACAGGTTCACCCGGGAAAGAAGAATATTTCCCTGATGAACCCTTTGGTTTTTCGGTGGAATCACTCATTCAACCAACTCCCCCGGACGAGCCCTTCCTTAATCATCCCATTTAATCAGCGCCTAATTCACCTGAAATATCACCTTCCATCGCTCTGCGTGTGGCATCCATTTCGTTCTTCGCACGAGCTTGTATTGCGCCCGTCTTATCGAGGAAGATTTTGTCATCGAGAATTTCTTGTAACACAATTGCCATCTTGTCGGTATGGCGGGTATTCACCAAAGGCTTTGCGCCTTGGCTAAGCATTGCAAGCCTTTTTTGAATCATGGTGGAAAGCTTAAAGCGGCCACCAACTCGGTTAACAATGGCTTCTTCCTTAAGTTCATCTAGCATTAGCATCACCTTTCTAAAAACAATGGTCGAACAAAATCCTTGATTTTTACTACAGCTTTTTCCAAGTCATCATTGACAACTTTGAAATCATACTCCGCTGCCTGTTCCATCTCTTGCTTCGCACTTGCCAACCTTTTGACAAGCGTTTCTTCGGTCTCGGTACCACGGGCTCGAAGCCTAGCTTCGCACGCCTTCATATCTGGAGGCACCACAAAAATACTTTTACTCACCGCACCTGTCTTGCGAATCTGACCCGCTCCCTGCACATCGATTTCTAGTACAACTCCTGCGCCGCGCATTCTTCGCGCATCCACCTCAGAGATTAATGTACCATAATAGTTGCCATAAACCTCGGCCCATTCAAGAAAAGATCCCTTTGCAACTTCTTCTTGGAACATCTCCTTGCTCCAGAAAAAGTAATCAACACCATCCACTTCAAACGATCTCTTTTTGCGGGTGGTTGCAGAAATCGCACCCTCTAAAGTCATCGATTTATCTTTAAGCAACTCCTTGACCAGGGTCGATTTCCCGCTGCCACTCGGCCCTGATATTATAATCAATGGCCCCCGAAAAGCTTGTTTGGTGCTATTCGACATTCTGGATTAACTCCCGAATGCGCTCCAAATCGCCCTTAATCTCAACCACATGGCGGGTGATTTTCACATCCGCAGCCTTAGAGCCCATGGTGTTGGTTTCACGCACCATTTCTTGTGTGAGAAACTCGAGTTTTCGGCCTGCCCCTTCTTCCTGCTCCAACACTTTGCCAAATTGTTCCAGATGGCTATCTAACCTAGTCACTTCTTCTGCAATATCCGAACGCTCTGCAAAAATCGCAACCTCGCGGATAAGATCGGAAGGCTGAATCTGCGCCTCGGTACTCTCCAGCAATTTTCGCACCCTATCCAGCAACCTATCTTTATAAGCTTCCATCACCTGTGGAATTAAAACTTTAATCGAACCAAGATGCTCAACTATTTTATTTCTAAGCGCCATTAACTCAAGCGCCATCACTCCACCCTCGGTACTGCGCATCGATTGCAGCTTGGCTAAAGCAATCTCAAGGGTTTTCTCAATTTCCGGCCAGTCTTCATCCAAAGTTTTTGCACCAACCTGCCCCTCAGGAACTATCCCGGGCAGATGCAAAACATTTCCCATTAACAAATTGCACGCTTCCTGAGGCAGTTTGATTTCCAAAGCGACCTTGGCAACCTGATTCAAATAACCTTTGAGAACATCCAGCCTTAATGACTGCTCTTGAGTCTCCTTAACCCGATGCACCCGAAGGTTTACCTGCACTGTTCCCCTGCGCACCAGTTTGCGCACAACCTTTTCAAATTCAGGTTCCAAAATCTGATAGGATTCGGGCGCCCTTAAAGACACCTTCAAATATCTATTATTCACAGAACGAAGCTCTATCGCAATCGCCAAGGTTTTTCCTTGGTGGGAAGATTCTCCGTAGCCTGTCATGCTGTAGAGCACGGGCTTTCACATGCCTTTTAAAAGGCTGTGCCTCACTTAGTTCTTTTTAGTTTCAGCCTTTTTATCATCTTTGACAGCACCCTTTGGCTCAACCTTGGGCGCCTCCTTGACTGGTTCTTTCTTGTCGTCCTTAGCATCGCCCTTTGGCTCAACCTTAGGAGCATCCTTGACTGGTTCTTTTTTATCGTCCTTGGATTCAGCCTTGGGAGTGTCTTTCGATTCGGGTTCAGCCTTGGGAGTAGGATCAACCGGAGCACCTTCCGCAGGCATCCCTTCTTTGCTAATTTGCGGTATATCAGTTGGGCTGGATATGACAATTTTGGGCTGAACCAGCCAAATCATAATTACAATCATTGCCACCCATATTCCAGCAACATAAAGCGTGATTTTTGTGAAGGCATCTGCGGTTTTTGAACCAAATGCACTTTGACCGCCCGGCCCGCCGAACGCCCCTGCTAATCCACCACCTTTTCCCTTTTGTATCAGGATTAAAAGAATCAAAAACACGCTGACTAACCAAATCAGAATGTTCAACACGGGTGGAAACCATTCAAGCATAGCAAAGGTTGGCGCTATCATTCTTTTTCAACCTGTTTTAAAAAGTATGCGGAAAAATATAACCATTCGATAAACAATAACATGAAACTCAAAAAGAGATTATAGAAATCTCAAGGGCATCCGAGAAGATGCATAATGTTTAAGTTGTTTTACTGAGGGCTTTTTCCAACGCTAGAACCACCCTTGCGATGAAGCTTTGATCCAAATCCTCTAAAGGTCGCGTTTCCCCCGATGCCGTCGTGATCATAATATAATGTACCCATTGCCTCCTTTTTTGCGCCACAAACCATCTTGTTATTAGACATAAGACTATACCCTGTATAGTAGTTAGGAAAATTACTAACGAAAAGTTCAGAACACTCTCAGCATTCCCCGAGCCAATCCCACGCAAAACTGCCAAGGGGTTTACCCCCATAAACCAAAACCCGAAGTTACCCACCATCACCAAAAAGAAAAAACTCTCTAAGAGGATGAAACTTGCAATATAAAGCAGTACTTTTTTCCCACTGGCCTCGGGATAGACTGGGTTACTGCCACTTCTTACCGAAGTTATTCCTGAAAGAGCTATTGTCTGCTTGGGCAATTTCAAAAGGGTTTCTGTGATCACAACCCCTTTTTCATCAAACATGATGTTTGGCTTCCTTTTCAGTCCCATGCCCTAATTTCTGTAAGCGCAAAATTAATCCATACTTTTTGGTGAATATCAAATTTCCGATTAGCAAGATTCTAACAAATACCATCGCCAGAGGATGAGAAAACCAAGAATTGTTCAAACAACATCAGATATTGCAGCAATCAACACGCTTTTTACTCGCAAAACTAATCTTTCCAATTGCAACCCTTGCCCTTATCTGATAAAGTTGAAGTTGAAGTTGAAGTTAATTATTTAAAGGTGAATCATGAAAAAGATATCCATGCTGGAATTTCGGCTTAATACCGAGAAAATTATCAAGCAGGTTCAAAGCGGGCAATCGCTGATTTTAACCCGCAGAGGAAACCCGGTGGCCCGAATCGAACCAATAGTACAGGAAACGCAAGATCCAAATGACCCATTTTTTCTGCTTAGCGGGATAGGAAAAGGGGCATCCCTAAGCAATGCCGAAATGGATGGCATCATTTATGACAAATGATATTTTTATTGATACCAGCGGTTTCTACGCCTTTCTTATAAAAGGCGACAGCACCCACGAGGAAGCTGAAAGCATTTTATTTGGTGCAAAAAAACAAAAACGCAGGTTCGTTACGACTGATTATATTTTAGATGAAACAGCAACACTGCTGAAAGCACGGGGGTTCGGCCATTTGTTGCCAAACTTTTTCACCACGCTCGAACAATCTCAAGCCTGCAGGATCGAATGGACTGATTCAGACCGTTTTTTTTCAACCCAAGCCTTCTTCCTTAAACATGCAGATCAAGATTGGTCGTTCACCGATTGCTTAAGTTT
>QWPF01000110.1 GCA_003671255.1 Planctomycetota bacterium
AAGATTCCCTTCTTTGGTATCTGTCTGGGGCTTCAATGCGCAGTGATCGAGTTTGGTAGAAATGTTCTTAAACTTGAAGACCCTAACACCACCGAAATCGATAAGAATTGCAAAAGCCCGGTGGTTTGCCTGCTTGATGATCAATACAGCATCACAGATATGGGCGGAACCATGCGGTTGGGAACTTATCCTTGCAAGTTAAAGGAAGGATCCAAGGCTTATAGTGCTTATGGTGCCGCTGTTGTTCACGAAAGGCACAGGCATCGCTATGAATTCAATAATAAATTTAAAAGCCAATACGAGAAGCATGGCATGGTGTTTTCAGGTACTAGTCCGGATGGCAACCTTGTTGAAGCCATCGAAATTGCTGACCACCCTTGGTTTTTAGCAGTACAAAGCCATCCTGAATTCAAATCCAAGCCAACCAGTGCCCATCCTTTGTTTCAAGGGTTTGTCAAAGCCTGTGGTATCTATCTTGAAAACAAAGTTGCGAGCAAAAAATAAACCCTCCCAAAGTTGCCTTTGGAAGGGTTCAAATTGTTACAGATAAACTTGCTGATTAATTGGCAGCGGGGTTTAATTCAATCTTTCCTGCATCGGTTACACCATCAGCTTTGATGTTGATTGGTACACCAACTTTACCGCCCTTAACCCAGCCAACTTCTTCTTGCCAAGTGACAAGATTATATTCGCCTGAAGGGGCGTTCTTCATTTCGAAGTTTCCATCTTTGTCGGTGATAGCAAAGTAAGGGTGATTAAAAACCCTAACCCATGCGACCATCCAAGGATGAATATTGCATTCGATTTTGGTGGGGGCGTTTGCAGCGCTCCATCCTTCAACTTTTAATTCTTTGCCTGCGGGAATAAGAAGGTTTTGACTGGGGTTGTTTCCTGTGCTGATGATGTTGACATTATGGTTAACGGGGGAGCTGTTCTTGGTTAAAAGAACTTGCCCTGCGCGCATACCAATAACATGGGGTTCGTATACGCAGCAAGGTTGATCAAGAACAACATCCTTTTGTTTAACATCTACCAAAGAAGGGTGAATTGGAAGTTGAGCCTTGGGGTTTTTGCTATCAACCAGCCAAACCATTACCCAACGCACGCCCTTGCTTTTAGGATCGACTACAAACTTTTCGGAAAGAATATCGCCTTTGGAAAGGCAGTGCTGCTCATCTTTGTTGACTTTAAGTTTTTCAGGGGTAGGGTTAGCGCCCGCAAATACTACTTGGCCTTTGATCGTGCCCCAAGTTTGTGCAAATGATACATCTGCTGATGCAGCAAAAACAGAAGTTAAAAAGGTAAAGAAAAGGCCCATTCTGGCAATCGATTTCATATTAGTTCCTTGAAGCTACGGGTAGGTAAATATCCACATGGATCACAATCACAGCACTAGAATTATTGTAATAGAGTTTAAGGCCAATTCCAAGTTAGTTTTTCCACTTGTTTAAACACTACCAATTCAAAGGGAGTTTTTAATGTTTTTGGCGTTTACCGGAGATATTAGCGATTTTTCAGTAATGATGCCCGTAATCAAATGGGCAGGGCTTACATCAAAGGCTGGGTTGTAAACTGAAACACCCGTGGGAGCAACCTGTTTGCCGAAGGGTTCGGTGATCTCCTTGGGGTTTCGCTGTTCAATAGGAATTCCAGATCCATCCTCGATTGAAAGATCAAAGGTACTTGATGGCGCAGCTACATAAAAAGGTATTTTGTGAGCATGAGCAAGAACAGAAAGCCCGTAAGTTCCAATCTTGTTTGCGGAATCGCCATTGGCTGCGATACGATCCGCCCCGACGATAACCATATTGATTTTGCCTTCCTTCATGACTTGCGCAGCCATGCTGTCGCAAATAAGAGTTGCAGGAATGCCAGCTTGTAATAATTCCCAAGAGGTGAGACGAGCGCCTTGCATGAGGGGCCTAGTTTCATCGCAGAAAACATGGATGGATTTGCCTTGCTCGTAAGCAGTAAAAATAACAGATAAAGCAGTGCCATATGCTGCCGTTGCAAGGCCACCGGTGTTACAATGGGTGAGAATACCAAATCCATCTTGGACAAGATTTGCTCCAATCTTGCCAATGGATTGACACATTGCGCGGTCTTCTTTTTCAATCAAGAGTGCCTCTTCAAGCAAAATTGAAAGAATGGTTCGTTGATCGGGCAAATCTGCGATTTCGATGAATTTTCTTTTCATCCGATCGAGAGCCCAGAAAAGATTTACCGCTGTTGGCCTACTGGTGCGTAGGTAATTGTCAGTATCTTCGTAGTGCTTTTTAAGGGAAGTTCCTGAGGGAATGTTTTTCAGCCCGACTAAAACCCCCATTGCTGCAGTGATTCCAATTGCAGGTGCACCTCTTACCCTAAGGCTTCGAATCGCTTCGTGAACCGTGGCGATATCCATGCAATCGATGAAACAAACATCAATCGGTAGAAGGGTTTGGTCTAAAAGACGAAGGTGCCCATCGATGCCGCCAATCCATTCCATGGATCTCGGGATGCTGTAATTCTTCATGTTCTCTTACCTTTGAATTTTGTTGGCGAGTCTGTCAAGAATTTGCTGGTGAAGTATGCCGTTGGTTACCAATACATCGGGGGCATAGATGGATTTATTGCCTTTCCAGTCAGAGAATTTGCCACCTGCTTCCTCGATGAGTGGAATGATAGATGCAACATCCCAGGCATGTACGCCGTGTTCAATCATTATTTCTCCAGCGCCTTGGGCTACAAGAACGAAGCCATAGAAATCGCCAAAGCCCCGCTGCTTTTCTGTTGCACTAGCAAGAGCAAGGAATTCTTTTTCCATACCCGCTTTAACAAACCAGGAAATGCTGGAGTAAAAGAGTTGAGAAGCGCCCAAAGAGTTGATGGTTGAGACATTGATTTTGATGTCATTGCGAAAAGCGCCATCGCCTCTAAGAGCCCGATAGGTTTGATTAAGCGCAGGTGCAACGGTAATGCCTGCCAGCATTTCGCCCTTATATTCGAGGCCTAAAAGAGTGGCCCAAATTGGTATGCCTCGAACGAAATTTCGGGTGCCATCGATGGGGTCGATTATCCAGCGATAGCCAGAATCGCCTGGTTCATCGTCATACTCTTCCCCAAGGAATCCATCTTGTTTGAAATATTGTTTGAGGGAGGAACGCAGGAATTTTTCTGCCTCTCGGTCTGCGATGGTGACCGGGCTTTCATCGTTTTTCCATTCAATATCGAGGGCGGTTTCGTAATACCCCATCGCAATTTTTGCCGCCTTTTGGGCAAGCTCTATTCCCGCATCGTACCGGGATTTTAAATCATTACTCAATCGAATCGCTCCATCTTACTTTTTAGGTGTTAATCGAAACTTGACGGTATTGGGCGTTTCATCAGGAGGCATCTCATAAGGCAACGCCTTGAGAAATTCTACTAAATCTTCTTTCTCTGAAGTTGAAAGATGGCTCGTTTTGCCATGCTTGTCTTTTAAATTCTGGGTTGTGAGTACATCCATCAGGGTTTTGGCTTTGCCATGGTGAAGGTAGGGCGCATTACGATAAAGCCCAAGCAATGTGGGGGTATCGTACTGAGGTCCCATTTTTTCAGATGGGTCATCGTTGCCTGTTCCCACATCATGAATTTTTCCTTTGGCCCCAAGTTGGCTGTCAGAATAATAGGGGCCAGAATGGCATGATGCGCAGGCTACTTGATTGTTAAAGAACAATGCCTTGCCACGCTCGGCTTGTTTCGAAAGCTTGCCCGGGGCTTCGATATGTGGCGAAAGAGTAAAACCAAAAGAGTTGGTGTAAATTGCAAGCGCATCAAGATCTGCAGACTTCCCTGAAAGAATCTCTTTGAGTTCGGTTTTTTCAAACCCGTTTTTAGGAGTGAGCGCCCCTTTAGTAAGGCCGTACCCACGCATTAACTTACCTCGGATCGTGTATTCGAAATCTTGAACTTCATCGCGATCTGCGGACCAGTGCAACGGGTGTGTGTGGGCCAATCCCGCCATGGGTGGAGTTTTTCGTAACCCTTCGGGGTTCTCCCAAATCCTGCCATCAGAATTGCCATCGGGATGGCAAGAGAAGCATGCAACCCATCTGCGCGAAGACATTGGAGAAAGTGAAGTTGCAAAAAGGATTTTGCCTCGTACCCATTCAGGGCTTTTGGGAGGGTCGCAAGATTTCATGCTTGCCAGTTTTGTCATCGTGGTGGGTTCATGAATAGTTAGAGTGAATTCTAGTGCGTTGTAAACATAAACTTCTTTACCATTAGGGTTCACCCGGATGGCCCGTGGATTGATTCCAAGTCTTATTGCCGTTCCCACTCTCTGAATTTCAGAATAATCATCATCCATTACCTTGCAGATATTCATATCGTTGGTGCCAGAATAGATGACATAAAGAGTTTTTCCATCAGGAGAAACAGCAGTTTCCCAAGGAGTTGCAACCACATAGACGCCGTTGAAGGTATCCATTGCAACTGTCATGCGTCTTGTTTTGTCGGGCAAACCAGAAGTGTCGCAAATAGTGAATTCAGGAAAAATAGAACCATCCGCATCAATGATGTGGGTTCTAGAACGAATGTGGGGATAATAAACTTTGGGCCTGGTGGGGTGAGCGGTGATTTGGCGGGCAAAATTGTCATCATCCCTTCCTTTCCATTGGTCCATCATTTTGCCTGTTGCAGCATTTAGCTTATTGACAGAGGCGGTATAAAATTCGGTTACAAATAAGTTCTTTTCATCAGGGGATAAGGCTATTCCACGGGTCATTTTTCCTGCATTAAAAACTTGAGTTACCTTGAAGTCTGTAGTGTTGATCTCTGAAATCTTTCCGGGGTATTCGTGGGTAACATAAAGTTTTTTGCCATCCATGGTGGAAACTATCCCGTAGGGTTCATCTTCAGTGGTGATGGTTTTTATCACGGATAATTTGTCGCAATCGATGATCACGACTTTGTCTTCTGAATAAAGCGTGACTGCAAGGAGGGGACTTTTTCCTATCCATGTGACACCTTCGGGTTTTGTTCCAACGGGGATTTCCGCAAGGGGTTTTCTAGATTGAACATCAAATACTGTTACGGTTCCACTGTCAGTGTTCGCAACCGCAATTCTTTTTCCGTCCTGCGAAACATCCATGAGGCTGTTGGATTGGCCAGCCCTGAGTTGATTTAGATTCAACAAAGCAAAGGTTAAAATAGCCAAGGGCAGGGGATGCAGTTTCCAAATTAACATTTTAAAATCTCCATTCAGTTTTAATGCGTAAACCGATTATCTTTGAAAATTGAGGCGAGGGCAACCAACTATTTGAAATCTTGTGGGTCTTTACTGCTTACGAAATCGCCATGACAAAATCGCCATGACAAATTGGCACTGTACAAAAGGTTTGTCAAGATGGGTAACATTTGCTCTTTTTTGCTTGCCTATCTTAAAGCTTATAAGTGTCAAAGGCTTTATTTTCATCACAAGCGGTATTCTTGTTAAATTCTTCCCAAATATAATCCGATAAATTATTGGATACCTTTTTGTCTTTAAAAGGCTTTAGGCGTTCAAGTGTAGTGATTAAGTTTCAGGAGTTTGGATTAAGCCAAGCACTGAGGTTTCTCGTCGCTTCTAGTCGCGAGGTTGGAATGAAAGCATTGAAGATTTTGTTTTTGAGTTTGGGAATTCTTGGAATACTTGGAAATCGAAGTTGGGGGCAAGATCCCTCTGCGGGATATGGCACTCCAACTCCAAGTTCCATTGGGACCTTGAATGATTCTGATAACCAAGGTACGACCATAAATCCTACTCGGGCAACCCTATCGGAATGGATTTTATATCCAAGAGACCCTGGCTGTTGTGGCCCCACAGGAAACTGCAAATCCGGGCCCATTCTTCTTGAAACCTATTTTAGGACCGGGGCGGAATTTACTGTGGGCGGTGGTACTTTTAATAATGTATTGCAGACAGGTTGGAATATTAGCGGTGGTGCTCGCTCGCTCTTCTTCAACCCTGCAGCAGATGAAGCTTGGGTGGTTGATCTTGGTATTTCAAACACACATTACAACAGCAATAATCGCGAAGCTAATATTCAACTTTCTAACCTTCCTTACCTTGATCGTAGTGGGGAATTTGGCATCGGTGTTAATAGATCAATCACACTTAATCCCACAGTTGGCATTATCTCTTTGAATACCACTTTTGTAAACTTGTCGGGTGGGAAAGAATATTACCTCCGGGGCGATGCGTTCAACAAAGATAACTCTTGGCGAATTGGTGGTGATGTTGGTGGTAGATATGGTTCAGCAAAAACTGAATTTGTTGGCTTCCCAAACTTGAAAGACACTGTTGGTGCTGTATTTCTTTCGATCCATTCTGATTTGCAAATACCTTTTGGAAAGGTCAATTTGATTGCAGGTCTCAGGTTGGAGTGGGATTACATTTGGAATGATGTTTTGCAAAGCCAGAACAACAGCGATTTATCTAATATTTCTTTGCTTTATAACGGTGGGATTCAATTCTAAGTAGGTCTTCATCATTTAAGCTCAGGCAGCGCTTGCTGCCTGAGCTTTTTTGTTTTCAATAAAGTTAATGATTTCAATTGCACCTTTTTTTGATGCGCCTGCTGAAATGATTGAGGCCTTTAATGCGCCTAATTCTTGCGCCAATGCATTGCGTTTTTCTGGGAATTTCACCCAGTCACTTAGTTGATTGAATACCCACTTTGAACTGCAATAATAGCCAAACCTCTCAGGGAATAACTCTTTCTCTGCCAGCAAATTTACCAGGGTGATGAAGGGTGTATTCTTAAGTATGCGCGCAGCAATCGACATCAGAGGCGATGTTTGAAAAATAATAGCTGAAGGGGTTTGCGCTGCAAGGAGTTCCAAGCTTACTGATCCGGAAACCGAAGCGCATGCATACACAAGATTCATAATCTCCGGGGTCTTTCCTGTATAAACCTCGATAGGCAGGGTGGTGGTTTTGAGTTTATTGAGGATGGTTGTTTTGTGGGCTTCAGAAAATGCCGCTACCAGAAATCTTGTTTCTGGATGTTGTTTGTTAAGGAGTGTTGCTGCCCTAAATAGGGTTTCAAAATTCATTGCAACTTCTTGGTTTCGTGAGCCGGGAAGAAGCCCTATCGCCAATCCCGGTTTTGATTTTTCTCCTGCTATAAAGTTTTCATCAAGTTTTTGGTTTAGAATCTGATCGTAAAACGGGTGACCTATAAGCTTGGCAGGAACATTGTTCTGCTTGAACCATGTTTCTTCAAAGGGGAAATTGCAGAGTACGAGGTCGGTAAGCCTGCGCATCTTTTTCACTCGCCAGGAGGCCCATGCCCATATTTGCGGTGGTACAAAATAGATGACTGGTATGCCTAACTTTTTGGCAGCAGCAGCAAGATGCCAGTGAAATCCTGGGTAATCTATGAGTACTAAAACATCTGGCTTACACCGCACAAAATGATCAATTGCTAATTGCAGGATTTTTTTGAATTGCGGGTAGGCTTTCAACGCTTGGTACAATCCCATCACCGCAAAATCTGCCAAGGGATAAATTAGCTTGCAGTTCGCTTCTTGCATCTTGCTGCCACCAAACCCAAATAATTCGATGGTCGGATTTTTTGCCAATAGTGCCTTGGCTAAATTGCTGCCATGCAAATCACCGCTTGGTTCGCCGGCACTTATAAAAATCTTCATGACTTCCGCTCTTGTTCAGGAGAACAACACTCCAGCACAAGAATAATGATTTTGCAGCAATTTGGGCAAGAGAGGTTCGCTGAAGGGTGAAACTTTTAGTGTTCGATTTGCATCCAATCTGGGGCAGTGATTTCGTAGGGGGAGTAAAAGTCTTCTGTATCGATATCTAAGACATCGAATCCATCGTTAAGGAGTTTGGTTTTGAGAAGATCAGCGAGTTCAGGCAAGATGGCGTACTTTCGGCCCAGGATTCCTACATGATTTTCAAATTCAGTGCATTCCGCATATACTTTTTCGAATTCTTCTGGGTTTTGCCTCAGCATTTGCGTCCAAAACAGGCTCAGTCTTTGGGAAAAAGTGTTGCTGTTCTCTTGTTTTTTTGAACATACGGTGACGAGAATATATTCTTTCATGGCGTCATGGTTTCCTGATTGGTAAAATTCTGTCAATCTACTTTATGTTTATTTGCTTCATTGCAGAAGGAGTCATGATAATGAAAAAGTTGATCTTTGTGTGCACTTTCTTTTTAATCCCTATGGCTTGTTTAATTGCTGGCACAGCTTTTTCTGGGGCTCTTGTTGATGAACGGGCAAACTGCAATACTTTTTCGATAGTTGCATATGATCCAGAAACTAACGAGTGGGGCATCGCAGTTGCATCCAAATACCTTGCAGTTGGCAGTGCTGTTTCGTGGGCCAAAGCCGGGGTTGGAGCGGTTGCAACTCAAAGCAGTGTTAATGTGCTTTTGGGGAATGCCGCCTTAGAACTTATGGGTAAAGGGAAAAGCGCCAAGGAAACCCTTGATGAGTTAATGAAGGAAGATGCAGGCCGAGATATCAGGCAGGTAGGCGTAATAGACAAGAATGGCATGATTGCAAACTATACCGGATCAAAGTGCAACCCTTGGGCCGGAGCTAAAGCGGGTAAAAATTATTCCTGCCAAGGCAATCTTCTTACAGGCCCCGAGGTGCTGGATTCTATGGCGAAAGGGTTTGAAGAAACCAAAGGTTCGTTGGGATTTAGGCTTCTTGTTAGCTTGGCAGCAGGGGAAAAAGCTGGGGGTGATAAGCGCGGGAAACAATCCGCTGCTCTTTTAGTGGTAAAACCAAATGGCGGACCTAATTCTTTAGGCGATCGATGGTTGGATTTCAGGGTTGATGATCACCCAAATCCTATAGATGAGCTATATCGTGTTGCCAACTTGACTAGCAGATTTAAAGCGGTTTTGAAGGGGAAATAAAAAAAGTACGGCAGTGCTGCCATGCGCTGCCGTACTTCAAATCAAGAGAACAAAAAGCCGAAACTCAAACAAGTGGGGTGAGAATCTTTCAAGGTGCTCTTCGGTGTTCTCCCTGACACATTTTTTATCGGCATGGTTTTGGTAGCCAATCAGGAACATGCATTAATATTTGGTCGATGAATTAAAGCGCTGCGGAACAACAAGTACAAGGGGCATGACCCTAAGTGCTGAAATAATCCTTAAAGTTTATCTAGTTTAAAGCCAGCCCGCGCCTTCTTCGTCAACAATGGTTTTCATTGCTTCAATCCATGCGGGGTGATCATTGAGGCAAGGGCACTGGAATAGTTCTTCGCCGCCAGCTTCAACAAACACTTCCTTAGCTTCGTGACCTATTTCGTCGATGGTTTCTAAGCAATCAGAGGTGAAGCCGGGTGTACTTACGAAAACCTTTTTAATGCCCTTTTTGGCCATCTTTTTCAAGGTTTCTTCGGTGTAGGGTTTAAGCCATTCTTCTCTGCCGAATAATGATTGGAAAGATTGAGTCCAATAATCTCTCGACCAGCCCATCTCTTTGACCAATGCAAAGGTAGTTCGTTTCACATGCGTGGCGTAAACATCGCCTCGCTGGCAGTAGGAAATAGGAATACCATGAAAACTGATCAAATGGTGATCGGGTTTCCAAGTAAGCTTGGCTTCCTGCTCACGGATAATGGTTGCTAATGCCTTGATATATGCTGGATGTTGGTAGTACGGAGGAATAAACCTGATAGCGGGTACTCTGCGGATTTTCATCAGTGCCTGGCCTAGGCAATCCATTGCGGAAGCGGTTGTTGTTGCTGAGTATTGAGGATACATGGGGAAAACGATAATTTTTTCGATGCCTTGAGCGACCATTTTTTTGATCGTTTCAAGGAGGGCAGGGTTTCCAATTTGCATGCCG
>QWPF01000111.1 GCA_003671255.1 Planctomycetota bacterium
AGGGAAGGTTGAAATTGATAACGGGTTGGTGAAAATTCGCGAAGTTCAAGGAATGGCTGCAAAGGGAATCATTGAGCTGACCAAAGCTGAATTAGATTTTCGCACTGATAATTACCAGATGGATTATGATCTTAAAATCAGGGACATGCGCATTCAGGATATGCCCGATGCTTGGGGGTTAAGGGATAAAAAGGGTAATTCGTTTGTGCAGGGTGTGGTTGCGGGTTGGGCCAAGTTGAAATTTCTGCATGACCCTGTGAAGGGGATGCAGACTTCAGGTTCGGGCCTAGGTTTGATCGAGCAGGCCAAGCTTTTGGGGTTTTCTGCAAAGCCTATTCCGTTAGAGCTTAAATCGGATGGTGCAGGGTTCAAGCTTGCGCCTTTGCCTGCCAAACCAGGGCTTTTGCCTGCAGCGCCTAAAACCGAAAAACCGCAAACCAAGATTCAAGGTAACAACTCTCTATTTTTTCAGACTGAAGTTCATTTGGAAGATATTCCCGCCCGGGATCTTTTTGCCATGATGGGTGCCAAAGTGCCTGATGGAATAGCGGGCAAATTAAAACTTGATTTGCAAGTAGGCCTACCCGTTGAAAATATCCGTGATCCTAATGCCTATCTTGGTCAGGCCCGGGTGGAGTTTAAAAACATTTTGCTCTCGGGTATACCCGTTTCCGATTTTCATGCCGATGCCCAAATGCAAAATGGCGAGATTGTACTTTCTGAATTGGTAGCAAAGCTAGGGGCAAATGGCGAAAGTGCCAAAGGGAAAATAGCCCCAGGTGAAATCATCGCAGCGGGCAGAATAGATATACGCGAAAAGGGGATAGTCCACCTGCGGTCGCAGGCATCATCAGTACCGATGGGGCTTTTTTCTCCTTGGATGCCTGAACTTGGTAAACAAACTTCCAGCACAATTTCTTTTGGTTTGGATGCGAAAACTACTGTTGCAAAAGCGCTTGATCTTTCCGCATGGGAGGCTGGTTCCCTATTTCGTGTAGATAAATTTTTCTTCAAGGAGTTGTTGTTTCCCACAATTGAGGGAAGGCTCAATCTTTTTCAAAGCAGATTGGAAGCCTCTGACCTTGTATCCTCTTGCCAGGTTGGGAAACTTTTGGGCCAAGCCACACTGCACCTAAACCAAGCGATGCCATTTCAGTGCAAACTTAATGTTAAATCCTTGGACTCTAGTAATGCGTACCTTCTTTTCGGCAAGGATAAGTTTTTTTTTGATCCTAATGGTTTGGGTGAGATTGAGGCCATTGCTTCAGGGACTTTTTCGCCCTTCGATTGGAAATCTTCCGGAAAGCTCCTTTTCGACAAGTTAACTCTGGGCCGATTCTTGTTAGAAAAAAACCATGTTGAATGGCGAATTGATCCTAACAAGCTTGTGTTTAATGATGCGGGCGGAAATATCATGGGCGGAAGGTGGAGCGCGGATGCAGAAATACCTCTCGCCTCTCTTAGTACTGGAAATATCAAATTTAACATTCAAGATATTGATGCAGGTTTATTGATTCGAACTGCAACGGAAAAAGAACTCCCCATTAAAGGAAAGTTAGGCGGGGTCATTCAGACCAACTTTTCAGCACAAGATAAAACTGGAGAGAGAGAGGTTTCATTTAATGTGGATCTTAACTCTTCGGGGTATGAAATTCTAGGCATCCCACTTAGGCAGACCAAAGCTTTGGTCAACTGGAAGCGGGGTTCTCTCCAGGGTAATGTGAATACCGAATTTGCGGAAGGGCATGGGAAGCTTGACTTTAATCTTAGTTCTGGCTCCAAGGGGAAAATGATCGGGAACTTGAATATCAATGGTATCAAGATGCGCCAGCTTCTTGTGGCTATGGATGCAAATGATCAACTGAGAAGACTGGATGCGGTTTGTAATGTAGATTTGCCCTATGAGGTGGATATTGACAGCCTTCAAATTTCTGCGAATGGGAAACTCGTGTTGAACAGGGTCAGCCATACGAACTACTTGCTTAGCGACCAATTGCAGGGAAATGTGGTGGTGGAAAAGAATGGGATTACTATTAAGGATATTGCGGGAAATCTGGCCGATGGGCAATTGCGCGGCATAGCAGTACTTAACTTAGAAAACATGGAAAGCAGTTTTTATAAAGGTACGCTTACACACGCAGAGATGGGGAAGTTGTTTGCTCCCTGGATGGCAAACCTTAAACCTTCTGGGAAGTTGGATACAAGATTTAGCGGGAAACTCGGGCGGGAAATAACTGCGAATGGCGAAGCGTTTGCAATCGGGTTAAAGTTTCATGGGGCAGATTTCGGTGATTGGAGATCGCCTTATGACTATTCTGTTGCTCCATCGAGGGGGGTGGGGAATTTTGTTATGCGCGATATTTCCGGATCCGTTGCGGGTGGCAAGGTGTATGGCGCAACCGAATATCGCTGGGGTGTGGGTAATGCCCTTACGGGGAATCTCCGCTTTCAGTCGCTGGAAATGAAGGCGCTACAGGCGCAGTTTAGTGATACTAGGTCGCCCGGATCGGGAACGGTGCAGGGGAAGCTTGTTTTTGCAGGCAGGGATGTTAAATCTTTGGATAATATTACCGCCAACCTCGAAGGTACTCTTACCCATAGTAGGGCGCAGGGTATTCCTATCGTAAGGGATTTGGTTCCTTTTCTGCCTGTTGCTGCGACCGGCACATTTTTCGACAAGGGTGAATTAAAAGCCCGTATGGATCGGGGCATTATTCGTATTCAAAGGCTTGCGCTTTCCAACGCTTTGGTTATGGTTTTGATCGAAGGAAATATTTCTTCCCAAGGGCAGATGGATCTTGAAGCTACCGCAAGAACGGGCAGCCTTTCTGTTCTTCCCGAGGGGATGCGAAACTTGGGGTTAAAAATGCCAGCGATTGGCGCAGTCCCCCTCGAAGTTATTTCCCAAGCGACAGGCGCACTTGCAGCAGGTATTTTGCATTATAAAATCACGGGGAATTACAAGAACCCCATTGTTAAGAGCGTTCCCCTTACTCTTCTTACAGAAGAATCCCTGCGTTTTTTCTTTGGCAGGCTTACCCCATCGGGTCAGTAATTATTTTCGTACTTCTCATCTTGCAAGTAATTTTATTTTTGGTAAACCGCCCTGCATGTGGGGGTTTTGTTGTTAAATTGGAAGAAATAAGTCGAACAGGCATGAAAATCAAACAGGGGCTAATTTTTAAACTGATTTGGATCATTGGGATGTTGGCGCCCGTCAGTGGTTGCCAAAGCCCCATGTCGATCTTTTCCGTTTGCCAAGATGGAAACACTTTGCTTGATTCTGCCCGTACCATGAAAAACACTGTGACCGAAATTCCACAAGTCCCCAGAGAATTAGATAAGGGTTTAACTTCCTCTCTCACTGCGGAACCAGGTGATGTTTTGCTGGTTCAACCTGCAGACCTTGATTCACCAATCAGACTTCCAGGTGATCAGCCTGTTTTGCAGGATGGGACTATAAGTTTAGGAAAATATGGCCGGTTGCCGGTTGCAGGAAGAACCCTTGATGAAATCGAATCGATGGTTAAGGCGCAAATCACTGCCATCGTAAAAGATGCAGGCCCCATAACAATAAGACTGGTCAACCGACAAAGCAAAGTTTTTTATGTAGTGGGCGAAGTGAATGCTCCAGGAACTTTCCCTCTTACAGGTCGTGAAACTGTGCTAGATGCAATCTTACAAGCGGGCGGTTTAAACGATAAAGCCTCTCGGACAAATATCATAGTTGCAAGGCCCACCCCGCCGGGAAGTTGCAGAATCGTACTTCCAGTATGTTTCAAAGAAATTGTGCAACTAGGCGATACCACCACGAATTATCAACTGGCACCCGGGGACCGAGTGTTCATCCCTGCCAAGGATTTCTGGAAAGATAAATCTCCGATTGCGCAAGGGCCTAACCCTTTGTGCTGTAAGGAGCAGGAAGCTTGCAAGATTCCGAAGGTTAAAAATTGGATAGGGGATGCCCCGCCTTTTGATCCAAAACAAAGTGATCAAAAGCAAAGTGAAGAAAAGCAGATCTCTCCCATATCGCAGAAGTAATTTTGATGGTAATAATCTTTCATTCGCAGTTTGCGTAATTCTTCTTACTATCTTTTCAAGAAAAACTGGATTTTTAATGCCAGCTTCTGTTAAAATGTAAGTAGTAGAGCAAAGCCACATATATAGGAGAATTCAATGCAATATGATTCAAGCATGCAGGAAATGACATACGCTGGCTCCGCCAGGCTCACCTTTATTAAAAAAACATACGCACACTTGGCAGGTGCGATTTTAGCATTTGTCGCACTAGAAACAGTGCTTTTGCAAACGATTACGGAAAAGCAGATCATGTCGGTTTTTGGTAGTTCTTCTTGGTCGCTCTTGATTGTGATGCTAGCGTTCTGGGGCGCTAGTTATGTTGCCCAAATGTTAGCTCAATCAGATTCTTCCGCAGCGCTGCAATATGTAGGCCTAGGGCTATATGTGGTTGCAGAAAGTGTTATATTCTTGCCAATTCTTTATGTCGCTACCCATTATATGCAAGATAAAAGCCTGATTCCCGCAGCAGGTGCGTTGACGCTTTGCGTGTTTGCAGGTTTAACTATTTCGGTGTTTGTAACCGGAAAGGATTACTCCTTTTTGGCCCCCGCACTTTCCGTGGGTAGTATGCTGATTTTTGGTCTGGTCATTTGTTCCATAATCTTTGGATTTTCACTGGGGCTTATCTTTTCTTTTGCGATGGTGGGATTCATGAGCGCCTACATTCTTTATGAAACCTCGCAGGTCATGTTGAATTTCCCTACGAACAAACATGTTGCAGCTGCTTTGATGTTGTTTTCTTCAGTCGCAACCCTGTTCTTTTATATCTTGCGCATCCTCATGGCGTTCAGTAGCCGAGATTAATACCAACGGTGTCGTAATACCCACTAAAAGCCTCCCAAACTACCATTTGGGGGGCTTTTTTATTGGTTTTGCCCACTTTCATAAAGAAAAAGCACCAATCGGAAGGTACTTTTATTATGAGAATTACTCTGAAATGAGTTAATTTTGTTGCATTAGATTAAGAATGCCGATACTTTTAGTAATGAACATTGTTTAATAAGTAGATATTGCCCTCCTGATTACATACCTGACCAGATTTAAAAATAATTAGTGGAGCGTGAAACATGACATCGTGCTGCCAGTGGAAACAGATCCTTGCTGTTTGCGTGGTTGTGCTGTTTGGCATGAATTCCCCGGCCCGAGCGGAAGTTCAACTTCCCGATGGCACCGTAATTAAAACAGTCGATTTCGAAAAACATATCGTAGGCCTCTTTGGCCGTTCAGGCTGCAACCTTGGTTCCTGCCATGGCTCCTTTCAAGGTAAAAATGGTTTTAGGCTTTCCCTTTTTGGCTATGAAGCAGAAAAAGACGGTATTTCCGTTAGTAGAGAAATGAATGGCAGGCGTATCGATTTAAATAACCCCGATAATAGTCTTTTGCTTTTGAAAGCCATGGGTTTGACCGAGCATGCCGGTGGCAGAAAGTTTTCTGCAGGTTCTTGGCAGCATAAACTCATCAAGGATTGGATTGTACAAGGTGCGCCTTTAACCAAAGGCAGTGGCGAAATCAAATCCTTGGATGTTACACCCAAAGAAATCCCCTTCAAAAAGCCGGGCGAAAAAATCAATCTTAAAGTGATGGTCTCCTTTGCAGATGGAACTACCGAAAATATTACCTCGCTAAGCGAATACCGAACTTTGGATGATGGAGTTGCAGAGGTTAATTCTTCTGGAGTCGTAACTAGCAATCGTGCTGGAGATACTTCGATAATTATTGCCTATCGTGGCACGGTTTTTCCAGTAAGGGCGATGGTCCCACTGGATGTAAAACCAGGTTATAAGTATCCAAGTGTGCCGGAAGTAAATTACCTAGATAAGATTGTGTTTTCGAAGCTAAAGAGGCTAAACATAGAACCTTCTGGTTTGTCGGGTGATGCTGAATTCTTGCGCAGAATCACGATTGATGTGATAGGCACTTTGCCTACTCCGAATGATATTCGTGCCTTTGTTGCAGATAAAGATGCTAACAAACGAACCAAAAAAATCGATGAACTTTTGAAGCACCCGATGCATGCAGCCTTATGGGCAACAAAGCTAAGTGATATTACTGGTAATAATACCGATGCCATGGAAAACCCTCAAAATCTTAGAATAAAAAAGAGCCAGATGTGGCACGATTGGTTGAGGAAGCGTGTTGCTGAAAATATGACCTATGACAAAATCGTTGAAGGTGTGCTTTGTGCAACAAGTCGAGATGGGGATACCCCTGAAGAATATGTGGTCAAAGTTAACAAAATCGATGAAGAGTTGTCCAAAGGGTTTACAAACTCTTATGCAGAAAAAAACTCGTTGGATTTGTTCTGGCGTAAGCAAGCTACTGTAACCTTAGACCAGTGGGGCGAAAAAACGGCTGCTGCCTTCATGGGCGTTCGCCTTGAATGTGCCCAATGCCATAAACACCCCTTTGACCGCTGGACCCAAGCCGATTATCGTTCGTATGCAAATGTATTCACTCAGTTTGCATATGGTACATCGCCCGAAGCAAAAAAAGTGATAGATGCTGAAAATGCAGAGCGCAAGAAAAACGCAACGGGGACTAACAACAATAATGTAAGTGTGATTAAAGAGGTTTATGTAACCACGGTAGCTGCAGGCAAGGGCGGTGGAAAAGCATTAACCCATCCAGAAACAAATCTTCCGCTGGCTCCTAAGGCTTTGGGTGGCCCTGAAATATCATTGGAAGCAGGAGTTGATGCTCGCAGGAAGTTGTTTGAATGGCTGAAAAAGCCTGATAACCCCTACTTTGCCAGAAGTTTTGTTAATCGTGTTTGGGGCCATTACTTTGGCGTTGGTATAGTGGATCCTCTAGATGATTTTTCAATCGCCAACCCTCCCTCTAATCCTGAACTGCTCAATGCTTTGGCCAAGGATTTTATTGATAGCGGTTATGATATCCGTAAACTCGAAAGAAATATCCTGCTTTCCCGGGTTTATAACCTGACTCATGTTCCCAATGAAACCAACCGTCTTGATGACAACAACTATTCCCATTGTTTTATTCGCCCAATGATGGCGGAAGTTGTTGTTGATGTACTTTGTGCTGCAACAGGGATGGTGGAAAATTTTGGTGCGGAAGCCCCCAAAGATGCAAGGGCCATTGAAGTCGGCGCTAGCAGGGTTAATTCCAGCATTAGCTATGCATTCCGAATTTTTGGCCGCCCCCCTCGCTCCGCTGCTTGCGATTGCGAAAGATCCATGGAACCAGCTTTGCCCCAGAAATTATATTTGATGGCCGATACCAACTTGCAAATCAAGGTTGAATCGCAAGGCAACATGATCAAGAAAATACTTGCAGATTTCTCCGATGACCAAAAAGCACTCGACGAAATGTTTCTTTCAACTTTAAGCCGTTTGCCCAACGACCGCGAAAAGAAACACTTTGAAGAATACCGTACGAAAAGTGTTGATAGAAAAACGGCATTTGTCGACACCCTCTGGGCGTTGCTGAATACCAAGGAGTTTATTTTTAATCATTAATGTTTTGTCAGCTTGCTAATCACAAGCGAAGTTCCAAGTTTGCCCTGGAACTTTAGACAAAATAAAACCTTAGGGCACCAAAGGATGTATCATGGCTGCTAATTTTGCTTCTGATTGCGAAGGGTTTAACCGCCGTAACTTCTTAAGAATCGGCGCTGGTGCAGGCCTTCTTGGCCTTAGCCTTCCCGAACTTTTAAAACTTGAAGCTCACGCTGCTGCTAAAAGAAATGGCGTTTCTGCTTCCAAAAAAGCAGATTCCATCATTATGGTATGGCTTGCTGGTGGCCCTGCGACCATCGATATGTGGGATCTAAAGCCCGATGCCCCAGAAGGCATTCGTGGTGAATTCAAACCAATCAATACCTCTGCTGCTGGTATTCAAATCAGCGAACACATGCCCAAGATGGCTAAAGTTGCAGACAAAACCACCATCGTCCGCTCCATCTATCACTCCATCCCTTCCCATGGCCCTGCAACGGTGTTCATGACGACTGGTAACAAACCAACTCCAGCTCTTCAGTACCCTGCAATGGGTTCGCTGGTTAGCAAGCTGGTAAAGGGTGAAGAAGGCGTGCCTTCTTATGTATCATTCTCCGATATTCGCGGAGGCACCGCCGGTTCCTCTGGTTACCTAGGCACCGCCTACAATCCCTTCTTGGTCGAAGGTAATGCAGGTTCTGCTGATGGTAAAGGAAGCAAAGGAACGCTTAAAGTGCGTGGCATTCAACTTCCTACCGACTTCACCTTGGAAGAGTTGAACAATCGTGACAAGTTGCTTGCTGGCTTTGATGCAACCTTCCGCGATGTGGATAAAAAAGCAGATCTTATCCAAGGCTTTGATGCGTTCCATCAACAAGCTCTTGATATCCTTCGTTCTGATAAAACCCGCAAGGCTTTTGATCTAAGCCTAGAAAAACCTGAAACCAGGGCTCGCTATGGCGCTGATAACTTCGGCCAAAGCGCACTTGCTGCAAGGCGACTTGTAGAATCTGGCGTACGCTTTGTAACCATAAGTATTGGCGGTTGGGATACCCACAGCAAAACCTTCGAATCGCATTCGAAGAAGTTGCAACCCACCTTAGACAACACTCTTTCAGCGCTTATTGCCGATCTTTCCGATCGTGGAATGCTGGACCGAACCATGGTTTATTGTGCGGGCGAATTCGGCCGTACCCCTAAGGTTAACAAAAATGTTGGTCGTGATCACTGGGCCAGATCAATGGCTGTTGTTCTTGCAGGTGGTGGGTTCAAGCGCGGTTACGCTCATGGAACTACCGATGCACAGGGCATGGCTGCTGCAACTGATCCTTGCCTTCCAGATGATGTATCATCAACCATTTTTGCCAACCTTGGAATTGATCCCAAGCTTGAAATTAACTCTTCCACAGGCAGGCCAATCCAATTGTTCCGCGAAGGAACCGTTGTTGATAAATTGCTTGCATAATTGGAATTCAAACAAAAAGCCCTCAGATAATCTCTGGGGGCTTTTTTATTGCCTTTGGGAAACCTTTAGCTCAAAGCCGGTTAATAAAGCTGTAGAATATGGACGGTTGCTTGTATTTATGCGATCATAAGCAGTATCTTAATTCTGTTGCAGGGGGTCATGCCATGTTTAAGCGATACATGATTTTGGTGGTTCTATTTTTTGTAGTTGTAAATAATCAAGCTAGTTCAATTCAGATTACTCAGCCAGCGATTTCCGAAATGATTAAATCATTAGGGGATTCCTCGTTTGAACTTCGTGAAAAAGCAGAAAAAGATTTGGGATTAGTAGGCGAACCTGCCCTCGAGCAATTACGCAAGGCAAGAAAAAGTGAAGATCCAGAAATTAGGCGCAGGACGGAATCGCTGATCAAAAAGATTGAGACAGAATCAGATAACAAAAAGCTGATCGATCCAAAGAAAATCACGATGAAGCATTCGGATATCCCCGTTACCGAAGTGATAGCAGATTTGGTGAAGCAATCGGGTTATCGGATCGTGTTGGAAGATAAAAGCCGCGCGCTTGAAACAAAAAAGATTAGCGTAGAAATGAAGGACGCTTCTTTTTGGGAAGCTCTGCAAACGATATCGGTGAAGGCAAATCTGGTAGAAGTAGCAGGCTTGCAGGGCGCTCGGGGGAACCCAATCAAGGTTGAATTTCCCAAGGTAAATATATTTCCGGGGGCGGTGCCAAAGCTTGTGCCAGCGGTTCCTGAAAAAGAAGTGGAAGAGCCCAAG
>QWPF01000112.1 GCA_003671255.1 Planctomycetota bacterium
GGTTTTTGTATTCAGATATGACTAGCAGTATTTTTTTTCAAAACCCACCTCGAAGCTTGGCAGACTTCGACTTCTTGTTTGTTAAAGATCTGGGCCTTGCACTTTTAGAACAAAAAAAAGAACTGGCACGAGGCGCAGATTATCTTGATATTGCTGTATCGGGCCTACCACAGCATGCACCGTTTCTTATGGTGCAGGTAGGTAAGGCTTTCGTTCAGCAAGGCCAAGATGCTGAATCGGAAAGCTACTTTGAAAAAGCAGTGGTCATGGGTCGTAAAACTGGTCATAAAAACTTGCAGGACCAGGATCGCTTTGCTTATTTCTCAGCTTTAAAGTTTCTTGCTGATTCTTACTTGCATCGCAAAGATAACGATAAAGCCATTGAATATTATCATTTGTTTGCACAGTTTGAACGCAGTGGTGTCGAAACATTGCGTACCCTTGCAACCTTGCATGAAGAAAAAGGCGAGGCCCTTTCCGCCCTTCGTGCCGTCGAACAAGCCCTCATTTATCAAGCCGATGATAAAGATCTTATCGCTCGCAAAGATCGCTACCTTTATTCCATCACCATCGATGAGCTTACTGCTAACAAGGAAATTCTTGCCAAGGGTTTTGATGTTGATTATTGCATGAAAAGGGCCAAAGGCATTCTCGATAGCAAGCTTGATGGCCCTGATTGGATTGATGTGGCAAGGCACCTTGCGAGCTTGGCGCTGGTATTTACACCCGAAAGTATTCAAGCCAGGACTTTATATGCGAGGTCTTTATTAAGGCATGGTGATCGGACTGAGGCGAAGGAAATACTCGAAAAGGTGCGAGAGCCCAAGCCTGAAAGTTTTTCGAGCAGCGATGATGAGGATTCTTGGTATGGTTCATGCCAGTTGCTAGGTGATATTCACATGGAGCTTGATGAATTCGAGAGAGCAGTGGCGTGTTTTCAGGATTTCAAAAAAAGCCCAAAGAGTGGTGCCAGGACCTGGCTTAAATTGGGCATTGCCCTAGAGAAATTGAACGACACAAAAAAGGCCATCGCTTGTTATGAACAGGCCACCGCCTATGAAGGCAACCCCTTTGCCAGAGAAGCACAAGAAGCCCTGTACCGGTTAAAGTAAGGGCTTCTTTTGCTGGTTCGAAAATAAGACTACTTGGTTTTCTTGATAGCAACCGCAGGTTTTTTGCTGGCAGGCTTGGCATTTTCGGAAGCGAACTGGCATTCCTTGGCAAGCGGGCAGGCGGCGCAATTGGGCTTATTTTCGTGGCAATACTGTACGCCTACAGTGCTGATAAGATCGGTAAATTCGACTCCCTTGGCCTTGGGGATCAGATGTTCGAGGGTGTTGCGGATTTCCACCACTTGCTCTTGGGTCTTTTCAATCAACCCGAGCCTTTTGGATACTCGAAGTGTTGGCGGATCGATGGGGATCGCATGACCTCCCAAGGCCCGTTGGGTCACCCAAGCGCCTAGATAATCATTTGAAACCTGATAGCGGGAAAGATGCTTGGTGGCTTGCTTCAAGCCTTTTTTGTGTAGAAATTCCAATTCGAAGGAGTAGGTTGTTTCGAATAGCTCCTGAAGAAAACCAATCACCCTATTGGCGCGGTCGACTGGCCTGGTCATGCCTCGGAAACATTCTTCCAGCTCGCGTACCGAGCTTACTCGAAGTTCGTTCCAATCGAAAAATTGGGTGGTAAGTTTTTGATAAACTTCGTCGGCCTGCTCTTTGCTCGAACCTTCCCTGCAAATGGAATAAATCACTTGCTCCATTACGGGAAGTTCTTGTTGCTCTTGTGAGACAACTTTCTTCACCTTCGAAAAAAGAACTGTAACAATTTTCTGCTTGTTGACTGTCGTCGCCATATCTTTCACAACTCCATGAATGAGTCAGGCGTAAGAGTCAGGAAACCAATTTTCCTGTCTCTCTGTCCGGGATCTATTCTTCCTTGACTAAATCTGATGGATCGCCATCAGAGTCCTCTTGCTCAACATCATCATCAGCTTCTTCTTCTTTTATTTGATCGGAATCAGAAAGTTTAGAGGGATTGGTCAGCGCTTCCTGAATAAGCTTGCTGATTTCAAGGCTCCTTTTAACACCCTGATCGAGAACAAAAGTCAGAACCGGTAGGAACCTAGTTTTCATTCTATCAGCCAACTGGGACTGAACAAACCCCGCTGCACCATTAAGCGCATAAAGAGTTTCTTTTTGGTGTTCTTCGTCGCCCATTACCGAAACATAAATTTTGCCATGTTGGAGGTCGCCTGAGACTTCAGCGCGTAAAACGGTGACCATGCTGATTCTGGGGTCACTCATTTTGAATAAAATGGTTTCGCTTGCGACTTCGCGTATGACTTCAGCTATTCTAGCAGTTCGATGCGTTTTCATTAATTCTCTTTGCTAGTTAATATACTTCCGTTGTTTGATCAACAAATTCAGCAATAGGATGCATTCTTAAGGCTTGTGCGATCTTTTCTAATTCATGGCGCACATGCTGCGATTCGTTTCCAACCATCCCGATTCCAAGTACGATCATCTGTCTATTTTCCTGCTCATCAATCTCAGCAACTGAAACATTGAAACCGTTTTTGAGTTTATCCTTGATGCTGCTGAGAACCTGCCTTTTGTCCTTGAGACTATGGGATTCTCTGACAATCATCCTGACTTTCATGGCGCCTACATACATGTCATCCATACTGATTCCTTTAGAATCAGGAAAGGGTTCTGAGAACCTGTTCAACCTTGTAAGCTTCAATCACATCATCAACCTTGATGTCATCATAGTTGAGGATTTTAATACCACATTCGAAGCCTTCACGCACTTCGCGGACATCATCTTTGAAGCGCTTGAGAGATTCGAGCCCAACATTTTTTTCAGGAGGTGGATAGATCACTACGCCATTCCTGATCAATCTTATTTTAGCAGATCGTTCGATGGTGCCTTGGGTTACATAGCAACCTGCAATGGTACCAACCCTGCTGATTTTGAAGGAATCGCGCACCACAGCCCTGCCAAGATGAATAATATCTTCGCGTGGTTTGAGTTTTCCTTCTAAAGCATTACGAACATCTTCTGCAAGTTTGTAGATGATGTTGTATTGCCTGATTTGAATGCCTTTTTCTTCCGCAAGTGCCCTGGCTCGATCGTCTGGAACCGAATTGAAACCAACAATGATGGTGTCATCGGGCGATGCAAGTGCAAGCTGGACATCGCTTTCAGTGATCCCGCCCACACCGGTGTGAAGCACGCGTACCGCAACTTCTTCGTGTGTAAGCTTTTCAAGTTCTTTACGGATGGCTTCGATGGAGCCGCGGAAATCCGCCTTCAAGATAACTTTAAGTTCGGTAACTTTAGCGGCAGACAAATTCTCGAGCGTCATGGGTGAGCGCTTGTAAATGCTCGATTCCAAGGCTCGCATTTTTCGCTTCTCTGCTATCTCTCGAGCCTCTGCCAAATCTGAAATCACCACGAAGGTGTCATCAGCGTTAGGCAGTTCATCCAACCCTGTGATTTTGCACGGTATGCTGGGGCCCGCTTGCGAAATCGGTTTGCCCATATCATCATACATCATACGAACTCGACCATATCCGGATCCGCAAAGGATGACATCACCTTTCTTCAAGGTGCCATCTTGTACGATAACGGTGGCAAATACCCCTTCGCCTTCGCTTACATTGGCTTCCAAACAAACGCCCTTGGCTGTCTTGTTAGGGTTGGCCTTGAACTCTTCAACTTCTGCAACAAGCGAAATGTTGTCTAACAGTTCATTGATACCTTTGCCTGTTGCTGCACTCGTCTGCACAAATTGAACATCGCCACCCATGGTATCGGGAATCAATCCCTGTCCGTACAACTGTTGTTCGGTTTTGCGAAGGTTGGCATTGGGAAGATCTATTTTGTTGATTGCAACAATGATTTTAACATTGGCAGCCTTGGCATGACTGATGGCTTCTTCGGTTTGAGGCATCACACCATCGTCTGCAGCGACCACGATGACAGCAATATCGGTAACATTGGCACCACGCGCACGCATTTTAGTAAAGGCTTCATGGCCAGGCGTATCAAGGAAGGTGATCGGTTTTCCATTGTGTTCGACTCGCCAAGCACGAATACATTGGGTGATACCGCCTGCTTCGGAAGCTGCTATTTCGCTTTTACGAATTTTATCGAGAAGCGATGTTTTACCATGATCGACATGGCCCATGATGGTAACGATCGGTGCCCTGAGGATTAAATCTTCAGGAGCGTTATCTTTGGTAGCATCGGAAATAATCTTTTCTTCAAGATCTTCCTTGCGCTTGATTTCAAGTTCGCAGCCAACTTCCAAGGCAATGGTGGCGGCGTAATCAGGTTCGACGATCGAGTTGATGTTCAACCCTGTTGCAAGGCCTGCTCCCATGAGCTTCATGAGCAATTCGCCAGACTTTATACCTAGGGCTTCGGATAATGCCCGCACAGTGATCGGCACTTCCACGGGAACCTTGCCTTTGCGAGGTTGTGGGCCTTTGAGAGTTTTCTGCCTACGGCGTTCGCGCACAATCCGCTGTTGTTCTAATTCATCTTGATCAAGCAACCCAGAAAGGCTGGTAACTCTAGGAATGGTGACATCGTTCTTTTTGCGAACTTCGCGTTCGCGATGGCGATCCGATCTGCCTGCGACACCGCCTGGGCGCTTGCTACCACCTTTAGCTTTTCCTTTGCCATCATCTTCTTCGTCATCGAAGGGAGCAACAACGGGTACCTGAGGTTGGGCAATACCAGCTTGTTGATTAAGAGCAACCTGCCGCTTGATATCTTCGAAGCGTATGGGGCCGCCACCTTTGGCAACTAAGTCTTTGGGGATTTCGCCGATTTTGCGGGGCCCTGTTGGAACAGGAGGAGGCAACTTCTTTTCTTCAACTGGTTTTGGTTTAAGAACGGGTGGCGTTGCGAAATGAGTACCAGTTGGCCTCAGCGGAGTTCGGGCTTTTAATCTTCGTAACCCTGGATCGCCAGCACCCGGCCTAGGGGCAGCATCCAAATTGCGCATGCGCATGTTCCTGACCGCAGGAACCGAAGCAATCGGGGTATCCTTCGCAGGGGCAACTTCAGCGATTACAGGTTCTACTGGTGCAATTGGCGAAGGTTCTTCAACAACAGGTTCTTCAACAACGGGAACTTCGATTTTAGCAACTTCAACTACTGTCGCAGCAGGTTCGAGCGTTTTTTTCGAGGCTTCAGTAACCTTTGGGGTTTTAGCAGAAGCGGGTTCTTTTTTTACCGCAGCAGGTTTTGCGATGGTTGGAGGCTTGGTTGGAGCAATTACTGAAGGAGCCGCTGCAACGGGTGTAGCAACAGATGGTGTGGATGGCTTAGCACCAGCAGCGCCAGCGGTGTTTAATCCGCCCTTGCTGATGATGGTTTCAACCTCTTCACGCTGCACAGGTTCTAAGCTGCTCAGCTGATTTTTTATATCGAATTCTAGTCTGTGACAAAGAGCAATCAAATCTTTGCAATCAACATCCAACTCTTTGGCCAGAACATAGATTCGAATTTTATCTTTTAGCAAGCTTGGCTCCAGTAACTCTTCTAAAAAACCCCCGCAAATGCATTCAAACGAATGTCATAATACTATTCTAACGCGATAAAACTGGTTGAAAAGGTGAGTCGGGTAATCTTCGTTAAACTGATTCTCGGCCCCGCTTTTTCAATCCTTTTGACCGTCTCTTTATTCTTTAACGCCTTCTTCACCTTCCTTGACAACTGCTTCGCCCTCAGCAATCTCTGCTTTAGGCTCTACTGTTTCATTGGAACTAGCTGAAAACAAACTGTCAAATTCGGAAAGCTTAGGCTTTGCAACCGGTGCAGCAACAGACTCTTCCTCTTGGCCTTCTTGCGATGCAGCAAGTTCTTGCTGGGCTAATTTTTCTTGTTCAACCTGTTCCGCAGCTTCTTCAGCAAAAGCAACCAAGTCTTCGGCTTGCCCTTCGGATAGCCCGGTCATTTCCGCCAACTGGGCGGGTTCCATGTAGGTGATGTCTTCGTAGGAAAGGAATCCGTCTTCAATGAATCCTTCCACCATTGCGGAGGTGACATTAGGCAGCAAACTGAACCAGCCTTCTGCCTTTTCGATAACCGAATTAAGTTCGTCATGGGTCATGATGTCGATATCCCAACCCACCAACTTGGAAGCAAGCCTTACATTCTGGCCCCGTCTTCCAATTGCAAGCGATAACTGATCATCTTTAACAAGCACAATTGCGCGCCCTAACTTAGGGTAAAGGAAGACTTCTTCCACCACTGCAGGTTGCAAGGCATAAGGAATAAGAACCTGAAGCGAATCATTCCAACGAACGATATCTATTCTTTCGCCACCAAGCTCATCCACTATGTTTTTTATTCTGCTGCCACGAACCCCAACGCAAGCACCCACGCAATCGACTTTTGTATCGATGCTGGTAACAGCAACCTTGCTGCGATAACCTGCTTCACGGGAGACAGCTTTGATTTCGATGGTGCGATCGCTAATTTCAGGGATTTCGCTTTCGAACAACCTGCGTACGAAATCAGGGTGTGTTCTCGAAAGAACAATTCGGACTCGATGCCCTACTCTGCGAACTTCAAGAATAACCGCTTTGACTCGTTCGCCAACATGGTGGGTTTCGCCAGGGATTTGCTCGCTGCGAGGCAAAAGTGCTTCAACCTTACCTAGAGAAATCGTAGCAGCACCTTTTTCAAGGCGTGTTACCTGGCCTTGCAACTGATCGCCCTTTTGCGCATTGTATTCGTTGAAAACCTGCTCACTTTCGGCTTCGCGAAAGTTTTGAATCATAAGCTGCTTTGCAGATTGTGCAGCAATTCTACCCACTGTTTCGGGTGATAATATTTCGTCTTTGTAGCGGGCACTGATGGTGCCATTTTGCCTATCAATGCTTACATGAATATCTTCTTCTTTGATTTCGTCGGGGTCGATTTCAGCAAGAGGAGGCAAGCCGTTGGAGTCTAAGAGGACTTCGACTTTTTCTTTCTTTTTAATTTTTTTAGGTTTGGCAGCAGCAAGGGTGGTGATTTGCCATTTGGTGATGGCAAGTCGCAAAGCTTTTTCAATGCTGGTGAATATCAGCTCACGAGGAATGTTTTTTTCCCTGTTAAGCAAATCAACGCCTCGAATCAGATCCTGGCCATTCATCCTAACTCTCCGCAAAATCGATTAAAACCGCATATAAAAAAAAAGAGTGGGAATAACCCCACCCGGAAGGAAATGCAGGCCGGTTACCTACATTTTCAGTGAATTAACTTTTGAGGGTTATCACTTTTAAAGCCCTGAGAATTACTCCGGCTTACCGTTTGGTGTGTCAAATGAATACAAAGACGAATCAAGGACTCAAATACACAAAGCTATTTTCATGGGTTATGGGTCGATAGGCAAGCGTAATCCATGAAAAAAAGCGACATAGTTGTTGAGAATTGATAATAAGGCCGGTTTTAGAACTGGTTTGGAGAGGAATCGTAATGCAAAAAAACCTATTGTATTTTGTGGATTTGATAAAACTCCAACACACACTATTTGCCCTGCCTTTTGCGCTTATATCCGCACTTCTTGCTTGGAAAATGACGGATAGCTTTCATTGGATTCAACTTTTAGGGATTGTTGCCTGCATGGTAACTTCTAGAAGTGCTGCAATGGCCTTTAATCGTTTAATAGACAGTACTTACGATGCGGAAAACCCTAGAACAGCTTCGAGGCATATTCCTGCGGGATTGTTGAAAAAATCTCAGGTTGTTGCGTTTGTGCTTATTACTTCGATCGCTTTTTTGGCCTCTTGTGCTCTGTTTCTGCTGGTTGATAATATCTGGCCTTTGGTTTTTGGCCTGCCGGTGCTCCTTTTCTTGCTTTCTTACTCTTATGCCAAGCGCTTTACCGCTTTTTGTCATTTTTGGCTTGGCTTGGCACTCGCCCTTTCGCCATTAGGCGCTTGGGTCGCAATTCGAGGGATGGCATGGTCTGAATCCCCCATACCCCTCATGTTAACAGGGGCAGTATTTTTTTGGGTGTCGGGATTTGACATGCTTTATGCCTGCCAAGACGAGGCTTTTGATAAGTCGAAGGGTTTGTTTAGTATTCCTGCAAAAATTGGAATCCGCAATACGCTTAGGATAGCGTTTGTTTGTCATCTTGTGATGTTGGGTTTCTTGCTAGGTTTTTATTGGCTGGCATCGCCACCATTAGGAGTAATTTATCTTGGCGGCCTGGGGTTTGTATCTTGCTTAGTGCTGTATCAGCATGCCTTGGTGAACGAAAAAGATCTCTCCAAGGTGAACCAAGCTTTTTTCAATGTTAATGCAGTGATCAGCGTCGGCTTGATGCTGATCGTGCTGTTGCAACTTTATCTGGTATGACGAAGCAGCGTTTAAGCCTTTATGCTTAAGCTGTAGCAACTTTGCCTGAACGCAAAGCCTTGTTGGCAAGGTGAGCAGCAGCAGCAGCATGAACACCAGCCTCGACAGGAGTGCTTGGATCTTTTCGCGATCGCATAGCGCTGACCCAATCTTCGAGATGGAGTTTTTCGCCATCTGGCTTGTCGTAGAAATCAGCACCGCGCCTGCCCACGCCAAGGATCAGCTCTTCAGCTTTTATTTTTCGGTTCCAATCTGGGATGATTTGGAAGCACCCCCGATCAACATAAATAGTACCCTCGGTTCCCATGAACTCGATTCTTGAACCATGCCTTGCATTCGAGAAACCCCCTTCAAAAAACATGTGAATACCGTCTTTGTATTCAAGGATGGTTTGCACCATATCCGGAGTTTCCCAGATGCCCTTGGCATTGACCATGGTGCCAAGGCTTGCTGCAGATATAGGTGATTCGAGGTTCAAAACCCAATGGGCAACATCAACCCAATGAACCATGAGATCGGTGAAGATGCCCCCGCCAAAATCCCAGAACCAGCGCCAGTTCCTCATTTTGTAATCATCAAAAGGTTGGTCCGCAACATTGCCTAAAAAGGCTTTCCAGTTAACATTCGAGGCATTGGTGGTGGGGTCCCCTTTTTTGATCCGGTCAGAATTCCTGTTCCAGCTCATGTGCACGCGATAAACTTTCCCAATCTTCCCTGCTGCGACAGCCTCCTTGGCTTTTTTGATATGTTCCATGCTGCGCTGCTGGGTTCCGATTTGAACCACTTGTTTGGATTTCCTTACCGCTTGGATAACCTTTTCGCCCTCTTCCAAACTATGGGTCAAAGGTTTTTCCACATAGACATCCTTGCCCGCAGCCACTGCATCGATGGTCATGGGAACATGCCAATGATCAGGCGAGCCTATCAAAACAGCATCGATATTTTTATCTTCGAGAAGCTTGCGGTAATCAGAAAACATTGCGACTTTATCACCAGTCATTGCTTTGGCTAAAGCCAGGGCATCTTGGCGGATATCGGAGATCGCGACGATGCTGGTGTTTGGAATGGTGAGAAGAGATTTCATCAGGGTTCTGCATCTGCCACCTGTCCCGATGCAACCGATGCGAATAGTTTCGGAAGGTGCAGCGTGAAGAATGGTTCCTGCAGCAAGGGTGACGCCCAGAGTTTCAAGTGCGGTTCTGCGTGTGAAGTTGTTTGACATAATCAAAGTACCTTGAAGGTGATTAGTTATTAAGCAGGTGAGGATTAACTTACACTACCTTAAGCAGGTTGATAAGAGAAAACTTGAAAGAAGCAAGGATAAGAGGAGAGCTAAAGGGGAATAAAAAAAGCTCTGCATCTTAAAGAATGCAGAGCTTAGGTTAAAAGAGTCGG
>QWPF01000113.1 GCA_003671255.1 Planctomycetota bacterium
ATTTTGCTGGGCTTACTTGGGTTGGAAGTTTCAATCATATAAATATCTGAGCCACACTCATAAACAAGTGCTGCACCATTGGCACTGATGCGTGCTTTGCGAACCCCCTCGGATGTATGATTCGTGATTTTAACGGGTTTGGCGCCCGCTTTAAAATCTAAGCGAACGATGTTGGCTGGGGTTCCAAAGACTTCGCTCACATAATAAACAGCAGTGCCGTTCTGACTCCACATCGGGGAAGAATCCTGCCCGTTGAAATCAGTTAACTTTTTGTTATCAGTCCCATCAAGGTTGGCAACCCACAAATCATCATTGGAAGAGCCACGGTATCCTTTTCTATACCAAGCCCCGGGACCGCGGGTGTATGCGACCAAATTCCCCGCAGGATGAATCACACCTTCCTTGGCCTCGTCAAAAGTTATGCGTACCGGTTGCCCACCATCAACGGAAACCGAATAAAGGTTGGAAAAACCAGGATAGCCCAGCCCCCTGTTTGAAGAAAACAAAACTGATTTGGAATCAGGACTCCAACCACACACAATATCGTTTGCAGAATCATGGGTCAGCCTTTTAGCTTTTCCACCTTGAGCGGGAATGATGAAACAATCATAACTACCATGCCTGTTGGAACTGAATGCAATAAATTTCCCATCGGGGCTGAATGCAGGCTGAAAATCGTGCGCAGTATGAATGGTGAGTGGTCGGGCATTCCCACCCGTGGCATCAACGGCCCAGATATCTCCGAGATAACTGAAGACAACTGTTTTGTTATCGGGAGAAATATCAGGAGTACGCGGAAAAAGAATCGTTTCCTGACTAAAGGCCAAACTTGGAATCATAAAGAGGCAGGTGTAAATATAACGAAGCATGGGAGACCTCTTAGGCAGGGCTGCTTTTAGAAAAGGATCAACAGTTATTCAAATTAAAGGAAGAATGCTCGAATAGCAATTTAAACCTTGGGCAAAGAACGGGAAAGAGTTTCGGTTATAACGATCGCAAGGATCAAAACCGAATCAAGACGATGACTCTAGCTTGCAGGTGTTACAAGGCTTTGGTTATTTTCTTTGGGGGCTCGAAAAGCAAGAAGCATAAGCAGGCAAGCGCCACCGACCAACCAGCAATCAGCGAGGTTGAAAACAGGCCAATCGAAAAGATAATTCCAATGGAGAAAATCCCTGACGCCATTAAACACCAGCCTGTCATAGAAATTGCCTAGGGTGCCTCCTAAAATAAAACCCAATGCAATAGTGAGAGCCAGGTCGCTCATGGAACCTTTTTGCGTGCTCCAAAAAATGATGGCCATCGCAGCAGCACAACTGATGACAGCAAAAAGCCCATTGGCAAGGCTTTGATGATTCCCAAGAAATCCAAAAAGTGCGCCTTGATTCACATAAGGGATAGGGTTTCCACGAGAGTCTTTTTTCATCTGCCTGGTTTCCATGTCATATTGGAATTGAGCCACCAGATGAAACCCGCCACCTTGCTGCGTTTGAAATAAGCTATGCACATGATTAGATTCTGGATCACTAAGCATATCAAAAATGATGTACTTGGAAGATTGGTCAGCAGCGAGGCTGCAAACCGCAAGAATCCAGAAAAGAATCCGATTTAAACTTTCCGACATTTATCTTTGATCCTTAAACTCAATATTGTTTCAAAACCACAATCCAGTGTGATACTGTAATACCTGAAATGTCGAATTTACCCAAGTGCAACTCACCGGGATTTTTGTACATTACAGCAGTTCGCCCGCAAAGGCCATCAGTATTTTTGCTTGCAGGGCTTACGCGGTTTTATCGAAAGGCGCCCATGGCATCAACCGAAGAACAATTACTCGTAAAAAAAATCCAAGACGGCGATGAACAAGCTTGGAGTACTCTGATTTTGCGGTTTGAAGGGCGGCTCACCAATTACGCACTTAGAAAAATCAAGGATCACTCCTCTTGCCAAGATCTGGTCCAAGAAACCTTTCTCGGGTTTCTTTCCAACATTGGCAATTTTGATCCCTCACGCTATATCCAAAGCTACCTGTTTGGTATTCTTGGCAACAAAATCAATGATCTGTTAAGAAGTCGCGACAAATCAAAAATTATCGATCACGCAGTTGATAGCTCAGGAAATCAACTGGATGCAGGCCATGCTGATTCTGCAATGGGGGCCTCCACTTGGTACCGGGGTGATGAAAAGAAAAAGCTTGAAAACGATGCGCTCATTAAATGCCTGAATCTTTTAATCGAGCACCTTCTTCAAAAAAAAGATTACCTCAAATTGAAATCGATTGAACTGCTCTTCGTTAAAGGGGTTAGCAATCTGGAAGCTGCAAACATTCTTGGCATTGATAATAGGACCGTTGCCTCACATCGCCATTATGCCAACAATTTTATCATCGAACATTTGAAAAAACTCCACCTATCACCGGATGTATTTCCCCAATTTTCGCAACAGGATCAAGATTAATGACCATAACCAAAGCGACTCTTGATGCATTCATTGATGACCACCTAAATGAACAAGATTCGATCCGTGTGGAAAAAGCGGTCAGAGAATCTCCAGAGTTACATACATTGCTTAAAAGTATTGTCGCAAGTCGCGACATTGGAGATCATTCCATAGGCGCTATCTGGCGTAGAGAACATCTTAGCTGCCCAACTAGGGAAGAATTAAGCAGCTACAAAGAGGAAGCGCTTGATACCCAAAGAATTGATTACATCAAATTTCACCTTGAAATCGTTGGTTGTAATGCTTGTCAGGCGAACTTGTTGGATTTAAATTCCGCCAAGGGCCCTAAAGCGAATCCCGCTGCAAGGGAAAAGCATAGGCAATTCCTCGAAAACAGCAAACTTCTCCTGCCGAAAAAACAATAACCATTCACCCCGTAACCCAACTCACTCTTGATTTCACAACGCTTCTGATCTTTCATTTTTAAATCCGTGCCATTTGTGATAGATTCTATTCTGATCCAATGAATGCTAAAATAGTTATTAAGTTAAACATCATCCGAAACGGAACTACTCAGGGATCTATACAGGGGAAAACCATGCTCTCAAGAATTTTTTTAACATGCCTTGCTTTGCTTTCATCTACAACGGCTTTTGCCCAAACTCTTAAAACAGATTCCATCTACGAAGAACGCAAAATTCATGACCCCAATGGTATCGGGAAGTTTTTCAAAGGTCGTGAAATAGCTCATGTAATGGGTTATCAAGCCGCGGGTTGGCTCGAACGACCCGAACGCGAAAAAGAAGAAAACACTTCCAAACTCATCGAATCCCTAAAACTAAAACCCCATATGATTGTCGCAGATGTAGGCGCAGGCAGTGGCTATCTCTCTTTCCGCATGGCGCCCCTCCTTCCCAAAGGCAAAGTTCTTGCTGTCGATATTCAAAAAGAAATGATCAAGATCATCAATGCCAAATCAAAGCAGAAAACCCTCCAGAATGTTGAAACCATTCTCAGCACAGAAAAAGACCCTAAACTGCCTGAAAATAGCGTCGATATGATTATCATGGTGGATGTATACCATGAATTCGCTTTCCCTTTTGAAATGACTCGAGCCATGTGCAAATCCTTGCGCAAAGGTGGCACCATGGTATTTGTTGAATTTCGCGGCGAAGACCCTGAAGTGCCCATTAAACTGGTTCATAAAATGGCTGAAAAACAAGTTATACTCGAAATGAAGGGCCATGATCTCAAGCACAAAGAAACCATTGGAGTTTTACCCTGGCAACATATCATTATCTTTGAGAAAACGGATTCTCAACCCACTGACACCAAATAAATCAGGATCCACAATATGTCTTCTTCTGAAACTCCGATTGATTGCGGACCTTGGACAAAAAAACATCTCCTAGGCATCGAAGAACTATCTATCGCTGAATTGGAAACCATCTTCAAAGCTTCAGAATTCTTTGTCGAAGCAAGCCGTAACCCTGAAAAGAAGCACTCCTTCCTCAAAGGTAAGGTTATCGCAAATCTATTCTTCGAATCTTCCACCAGAACCCGCGTCAGCTTCGGTTTGGCTGCCCGCAGACTAGGCGCTGAAACCATCGATTTCTCGCCCGCTGGCTCTAGCGTCAGTAAAGGCGAAAGCTTCATCGATACAGCAAAGAACATTTTAGCTTTAGGCGTCAATGGCTTTATCATCAGGCACTCCGTTCCCGGTACGCCCCACCTTCTCGCACAACATTTAGGCGTATCCATAATCAATGCAGGCGATGGGGCTCATGAACACCCCACCCAGGGTCTCCTCGATGCGTTCACCATTCTGCAGGAAAAGAAAAAGATCAAAGGGCTTACTGTCGGCCTCGTAGGTGACATCGCACATAGCAGGGTTGCCCGCAGTAATATTCACACGCTTACAAAGTTGGGTGCCAAAGTCATCGTGTGTGGCCCGCCCACCCTCATACCCAAAGAGATAGAGCAACTAGGGGTAAGAGCGAGCTACGATCTTGATAAGATTCTTCCTGAATGCGATGTTGTTAATGTTTTGCGAATACAATTCGAGCGACAACGCAGCGGGCTTTTCCCTTCCATCCAAGAATACTTCAGACTCTTTGGCATGACCATGGATCGCGTGAAAAAATGCAGGCCCGATATGCTTCTACTCGCCCCAGGCCCCATCAACCGTGGCATCGAACTCACCCCGGAAGTTGCAGATATGCCCAATAGCGCAATCTTGAAACAAGTCACCAACGGACTCGCAGTACGCATGGCTGTTCTTTACCTCGCACTTTCTGCAAAGGTTTGATATGCCCGGAATTTCTCTTGCTCAGGCAAAACCTCCTTTCATCCTGGCTATCGATGTAGGAACTTCTTCTGTTCGTGCATTGCTTTATGATGCTTCCTGCAGAATCATCGAGCCCGAAACATATTTCGGCAGAACCCAGGTCGCATTGCAAACAGATGCCACAGGCATGGCGGTGTTTGAACCGCTTGCAGTTCCCAAGGCCGTTGTTGATGTTGTCGATTCTCTATTGGCGAAGCTTCAAGGGAAAGTGGATAAGATCCATGCAGTTGCAATCGACACCTTCGTTTCCAGCATGATCGGCTTAGACAAAAACTTTTCGCCTCTCACGCCGCTCTACACTTATGCAGACACGCGATGTGCAAAAGATGCACAATATCTTCGCGACAATTACAATTTATCAGACATTCACGATCGCAATGGGTGCATGATTCATAGTAGTTATCTACCTGCAAGGTTGCGTTGGGAAAAACGAACCAACCCCGATCGATTTAACTCTGTGTCGCATTGGTGGAGCCTTGGGTCGTATCTAAGCCAGCAGTTTTTAGGATGCTCTGATGTCAGCGTTTCCACTGCATCTTGGACCGGGTTGCTCGATCGAAAAAAATTGCAGTGGGATCATGTCTGGATGCAAGAATTAGGCTTAAAACAAGAGCAATTGCCACTTATTTCAGATTTCGGCCCAGGCCTACCTAACCTAAAATCCGAGTGGAAGAAACGCTGGCCCGCTCTCGCCAACGCTCTCTGGTTTCTTGCTATAGGCGATGGCGCTGCTGCCAATGTTGGCAGTGGTTGCACCAATGATCACCATATCGCCCTAACCATTGGAACCACCGCAGCTATGCGAATTGTTCCCTCTATAATTCCAGAAAAAATGCAAAGCGGCCTTTAGTGGGTGGCGCTCTTACCGAAGGGGGCAATGTACATGAATGGCTGCTCAAAAGCCTCAGGCTGCCGGAACCTTCCGAGTGTGAAAAACTTCTTTTGCAAATGAAACCCGCTGCCCATGGGTTATCCATGCTTCCATTCTTTGCGGGGGAAAGAGCACCCGGCTGGCGCGATGATGCCTCTGCAACTTTTCATGGCATCAGGCTGAACACCAAACCCATTGACATCTTCCATGCAGGACTTGAAGCAGTTGCTCTTCGACTTGGGCAAATTTATCGAAGGCTTTCGCCTTTAGCTCATCCCGATCATCGAATTCTTGCGAGCGGGGGTTTCCTTAACTCGCCTGCCTGGGCTCAAATCATTGCCAATGTTTTGGGTAAACCCATTACAGCATGCTTAGAACCCGAAGCCACTAGCAGAGGCATCGCGTGGCTGGCCTTGGAATCAATGGGGAAACTCGATCTCTCCATACCCCAATCACCCGAACTAGGCTGTACCTATGAACCCAATCCTGATGCTCACCTGGTTTATCAAGAGGCTCTTTTAGCCCAAGAAGATCTGTATAAAAAGTTATTAGGGTGATTCATCTTACCGACTTCTCTCTTTGCCCTATACTTTCTATTTACCCAATTTGCTGATTGAAGGGTTATTATCATGGGTTTCTTTTCTGGAAGAGTTTCTTTTGCTCGCTTTAAAGTCAAAGGGAAAGCGCCCAACGGCTTCGGCCCAGAACATCTTGAAAGGCTTGAAGAACGAGCCATTGGCAAAGAGCGCACCGCTTCTCGCGATGGTATAGAAACCGGCTGGAGTGCGGGTGGGCACCTCCTCGATGTACGGTTCGATCTCGCCAAGAATATTGTCGAAGACACCCTGCACTTTGCCCTGCGCATTGATGCCAACAAACCCCCTTCAGATCTTTTGAAATCCTACACCCAGATGGAACTCGATGCCATCGCTGCAGAAAACCCATCCGGCAAAGCAAGCCAGAAACAAAAGCGCGAAGCACGCATGGCTGCGATGGACAAACTTAACGAAGAAGCAGCAGATGGGCGCTACTTGCGCAGGAAAGCATACTCCCTTCTATGGGATGGGCAATCCAACGAACTTTTAGTGGGCACCACTTCTGTTTCTGTTCTCGATAGGCTTACACAGCTTTTCGAGCAAACCTTCGGGCAGAAAATTGAGGCACTCAGTTCTGGCATTCTCGCACATAAACTTGCTCAACCCAGAGGCCAATCCAGAGCTGTTGATGATGCCCAACATTCCACCTTTTTAAAAGGTGGTGCAGGCAACTCTCCACAATGGGTCGTTGATGATAACAGCAGAGACTTCCTAGGTAACGAATTCCTAGTCTGGCTTTGGAACCTTCAAGACGAAGGGCACGACACCATCAAACTCGATGATGGTTCTGAAGTCGCATTCATGCTCGCCCGCACCTTGGCTCTCGAATGCCCCAAAGGCCAATCAGGCAAAGAATCGATTTCCAGCGATGCACCAACCAGGCTCCCCGAGGCAATGCGTGCATTGCAAAGTGGGAAACTTCCCAGAAAGACAGGCATCACGCTTGTAAGGCATGATCAATCCTACGATCTTGCTCTTAGCGCAGAGCTTCTAGCTGTTAATGGGGCAAAAATGCCTTTGGCAGAAGCATTGGAAGATCGCGCAAGACTTGAAGAACGCGTTGGCCAAATCAGGCATCTTCTAGAAACCATGGATCTTTTATTCGATGCTTTTGGAAAAGTCCGACTTGCTGAAACTTGGAATAAAGACTTAAGTCGCATTCGTAAATGGCTTAAAGGAAATGACGGCGAGGATTAAGCAACCCGATTCAATCGGTCACTCATTGCATGCATCGATTTTGTTAAGTCTTTAAGATATAATAAGATTCGCTACTATTGCAATTAGTAAACTTTTTTTCTCAAGGCAGTAACTCTGATGCGTGATATTCCACTTCGAAAAGGTTTCACCCTGATCGAACTTCTTGTGGTGATAGCCATCATCGGTATGCTTATCGCTTTATTACTTCCTGCAGTGCAAAAAAGCCGTGATGCTGCTTCTCGAATGAACTGCCAGGGCCACCTCAAACAAATAGGCTTGGCCGCTCTCAACTACCATGATACTGCAAAAGTTTTTCCTCCAGGTTACACTTCATCCTTTGATTCGAATGGTAATGACCTAGGCCCCGGTTGGGGTTGGAACGCCTATCTTCTGCCTTACATGGAAGAACAGGCACTGTTTAACAAAATCAATTTCTCGCTTCCCATTGAAGCCCCCGTACATGCTTTTTTAAAATCTGCTTCCTTGAAACTTCTTCTCTGCCCTTCGGTAGATGCCCCGAAATCTTTCCCTGTAGGAGCCAGAACCGCCTTGGGTGTTTTAACTTCCACCCTTTGCGACCTGCCATTTTCCAGTTACACAGGAAACTTTGGCATTTCCGAACCAGGCGTTGATGGCGAAGGCATCTTTTATCGCAACTCTAAACTTTCTTTAACTGATATCACCGATGGCACAAGCCATACTCTCCTTGCGGGTGAGCGCTCTTCAAAATATTCTGAAACTACATGGGTTGGCTCGGTTACGGGAAGTAAATTTTCTACTCCAACTGGCTCACCTCTGGGATTTGAATTAAACGAACCTTCAAACTTCGTCCTCAGCCATGTGGGAGAAATGATCAATGGCGCAGCAACCCCTCTCGAAATAAATAACTTCAGCAGTAATCACTCTGGGGTTGTTAATTACCTGTTTGCTGATGGCCATGTAAAATCTCTCTCCTCTTCCGTTGATTTCAAAACTTTAAAAGCACTTGCCACCCGAGATGGTGGCGAAGCACTCTCAGGAGATTATTGATGAAAAAGGTTTTCCAAGTTTGTTTGCTGATGTCATTCTTAACAGGCTGTGGCTCGAGTTGGGAAGGCCCCAAGGTTCAGGTAAAGATGGAAGAGGTTCCGCCTGCGGCTCTTAAAACCGCTCAAGAAAAACTTCCCGGCATGGTGTTCACCGAAGCTTTTCTGAAAAAAGATGGCACCTATGAAGTTCGCGGCAAAACCAAGACTGGTAAAGTCCGAGAAGTCGAAGTAAAGGCAGATGGCACCTTTGTTGATTTGGAATAAGCTAGGTGCGTAAAAAAAGCGGTAAAGCCCTAGGAATGCTTTACCGCTTGGATATCTTGGTGCTAAACACCAATGACCCTGACGGGATTCGAACCCGTGTCGCAGCCGTGAAAGGGCTGTGTCCTAGGCCCCTAGACGACAGGGCCACGCTCGCCGTTAGGCGAACTTAGTTATAATAGGAATTTAAGGCCCCTAGCGTCAAGTTAAGCTTGATAAACATCTTAGATTTCCTGCATTTAAAAGCCCGGCAGACACCTAAATCTAGGGGCTAATCCCCCTAACAAATACTCTTAAGTTTTAGAATAAAACCATCAAATCATGCACTTTTAATACAAAGGGCGCTTATTCCCTTTTCTTTTAATAAAGTGGAGAAATAGGTTAAAGTTCTTCCATCTCCTGATGGCGGGGCAGGTCTTCCAAACTTTTTAAGCGAAAAAGTTCCAAAAACTTCTTGGTCGTTCCATAAGTGATCTCCCGGGCATCGGATTGCCCCCTTTGCACCGAGATCAGGCCCAGCCTTACCAGCTGACGAATAATCGCAGCGGTATCATTACCCCTTAAAGTATCAATTTCTTGCCTGCAGACCGGCTGCTTGTACGCAACCAATGCCAAAGTATCCAATGCCTGTGCTGATAATCTTGCCTCTTTTAGCATCCCATACAATTTATCTGCAATGATTCGATATTTAGGCAAAATTGTCATTTCATACCCATTGCCCTTGGGTTGAATTCGATAAGGGCGATTTTCTAACTTGTACTTTTTATTAAGACCCGCAATGATCGCAACAAAATCTTTGAAATCTAAACCGCGTAGAATTTCACACGCTCTTTTAGATGTTAATGGCTGACCACCTACGAAAAACATTGCCTCCACTACTTTTTCAATCGGCGGGGGTTGATTTTCAAACTCCGGTGCATTCACGACCTCTTGAGGCAACGCACCTGCAAAATCATCCGCATTGGGTTCGCTAACCTTAGGAACATTCATGCCTTTTTTTTGCATCTTATTGAGCCCCAG
>QWPF01000114.1 GCA_003671255.1 Planctomycetota bacterium
TTGGTTTTGTCGGCCAAAATCGGGGAGTCTCCAGGGGATTTGTTGGTAAGGCCGGTAAGAGTGCCTTCGTTGTTGTAGCCAAGAGAATAGGCGTAGTCTCCCCCTGCATCTTTGATTAGGCGTTCGTAACCGCTCTTGGATTTATTTTCATACATGGAGGCAAGTTGGTCGAGATTGGTTTCGGTGGGAAGTTTGCGTTGATTTGCGGGGCAGGAGACGGAGTGGTAATCCCCCAGTAAGCCATGCTGCCTAAGGGTTGGGATGAAAACCCCAGCAAAGCTGCGCGGGCCGGAAGGTTCAACGAAAGGGAATTTTCCATCCGGTTGTAAAGAAGCATAGTGTTGAAAGGATTTATGGAATTCGCGCATGTTGTTGGCACTGGCCAATTTTTCTGCTTGGGTCCTTGCTTGATGCAACCATGGTGCAAGCACTCCGCTGATGATTACCAAAAGCCCTGCAGCCACCAGGAGATCAAACCTTCGGATGGAGTTGCGATAATTATTTAGAGATTGAATTTGCTCAGTTTTGGATTTAAACGGCATGGTTCGGGTTTGAGCATCGCGAACACGGATGATGGTTTTCTTGGCAAGATTAAAAGATGGCGGATCTAAGGCACTGTCTTCGTTTAGTAGAGCGAGGTTCTTACGCATCACTTCCAAATGCGCTTGAGCCTCTGGCTCTGAAAGAAGACGGCGCTTTATCTCCGCCACTTCGGCCGACTCATGAATATTCATTGCGTAACGCAAAATCTGGTCCATATCTTCCCCGTTTTCGTTCGTCATGAAACCATATCCTGCATTCGTTCCCAAGATTGCTGGAATTTCTCCAGCGCTGCATGTAACCTAGATTTTACAGTCCCCAAGGGGATTTCTAGAACCTCACTGATTTCCTGATATTTAAACTCGTGAAAGTATGCCAATAACAATACCTGTCGTAAATTCTCGGGAAGCGTATCTATTGCCTTGCGTACTTGAACTTTCTTTTCATCCATCATTGCAGAACTATCGGGCTTTTCGTTATTGCTTTCCAGAACATCGCGCAGGCTGCCTGCCTTGGCGCTACTTTCTCCGCTATCCCATTCGTTTTCGAGGCTGATTGTTTGCCTTCTTTTTCTTTTTCTTGAAGCATCAATCGCCTGATTGGTAGCTATCGCATACAACCAGGGTTTGAATCTTTTACCTTCTTCAAAAGTTTCAGCTTTTTGATAAACCGTCATGAAGGTGGTTTGAAAAGTATCTTCTGCAAGCTCTCGATTGCGCAGATAACGATTCAGGTAACCAAATAATTCTCCTTCGTAACGATGAACCAAGGCATCAAAGGCGGAAGCGTTTCCCGCACGAAAAAGTTTTAACAACTCTTCGTCAGATCTCTCTGGTGTATTTGATGACTGACTCACACTACCTGTGCTTTCTACGCTGTTGCTTTGCAAAAGGTTCGCTACTAATAAGAAAATCTTTTCTATTTGGATACAAAATACGACTTCTTTCAAAGAAACATGAGCACTAAGCTGGCTTTTGAATTCTCGGAAGCAGGGGTTTTACCTTGCCATTCTCTAGTTCTGCAAGGATTTTTATGCCCGAATAGCTATTTATTGGCTTTAACGCTTCCCCATAAGTGATAGACGCCCAAGGCGCTGGAAAATCAAAGCTAGTGTACAACTTTTCAGCAAGCTTTGGTAAAAAGGGTTTTAACAGCACTGCCGCTATCCTTACCGCCTCGATTAATTGTACTAGCACGATCTTGGTTTTTTCTTTGTCTGTTTTTACAAGTGTCCAAGGTGCTGTTTTTTCTGCATATTGGTTCGCAGGATCTAAAATCAAAGACCAGATCTTTTGCAGTGCCTGGCTGTAATGGCAAGTTTCAACCAAACTCTGAACTTGGGCTACAATTGATTTCAAGTTTTCTTCAACAAACAGGGGTTCATCAGAAGCACCAATGTTGGTAAGTTCGCCCTCGTAATTCTTGCCTATCAAACCTACAACTCTGCTGTAAAGATTGCCTAAATTGTTTGCAAGATCTGAATTGTATATGTCCACAAATCGTTGCAAGCTGAATTCCCCATCTGCGGGGAAGGGGCATTCCCTAAGAAAATAATAGCGAAAAGCCTCTGCGCTGAACTTGGTGATGATATCCATCGGTTCAACCACATTGCCTAGGGATTTACTTATTTTCTGCACATCGCCTGTTTCTTCATTTTTGACATAAACGAAGCCATGGCCGAAGACTTTTTTAGGAGGTGCAATACCTGCAGCAAAGCACATTGCGGGCCATAAGGCGCAATGAAATCGGGTGATATCTTTGCCAATCACATGCAAGTCTGCAGGCCAATATTGGTTGAACTTTACTTCGTCTTCGCCATAACCAACCGCGGTAATGTAATTGAGCAGGGCATCAAACCAGACATAAATGGTAAATTCTGGATCGAAAGGAAGGGGTATGCCCCATGTTTGGCCCGAGCGTGTGATGTTCACATCTTTAAGCTCAGTTTGAACTAGGGCAAGGACTTCATTGCGTCTGCTTTCGGGTTGGATAAAATCTGGGTTCTGTTCATAGAAGGCAAGCAGTTGATCGCGGAATTTGGAAAGGGCAAAGAAATAGCAGGGCTCCAGGCGTTTGACTGCAGGAGTTTTGTGGCTGGGGCAGATCTTCTTTTCATCGAGTTCTTTTTCGGTTTTGAATGCTTCGCATCCTTCGCAGTACCAACCTTCATAACCACCTTTATAAATGTAGCCGTTGTCAAAAACTTTTTGAGTGAAGGCCTTACAGCATTGGTGATGTCGGGGTTCGCTGGTTTGAATGAAATCATCAAAGCTTATATCCAAGGCACGCCAAACTTCTTTGAATTGGTTTGCCATTTCGTCGCAATAGGCCTTGGCATCAAGATTAAGTTCGGCAGCTCTGCGAGCGACTTTAATGGTGTTTTCGTCGTTACCCATGAGAAAGAAAACATTTTTGCCCTGCATGCGCTGGAAGCGAGCCTGGACATCGGCGCCAATTTTTTCGAAGGCGGTACCGATATGAGGTCTGCTGTTGGGGTAATCGATTGCGGTTGTGATAAAGAAGTTCTGACCCGAAGACATAAAGAGCCCTTGTAACAGAAAAAGAGGGAAAATCTTAAGAAGGTAATTCTAGCAGAAATTATGGTTAAAAAAACAGAAACTCAGAAAGGGAGAGAGTAAGAGTAAGAAAAAACAGGAAAAAGGTTGACAGTTGGGGAATAGAGTACTAAATTAGTTTTAGGTTGATTTTGAGACTCAGTATCAATAAGGATCTCTCTGAGGAGTTTGCTCATGCGCAGGAACCTTCTTAAAAAAGCTTTCACCCTTATCGAACTTCTTGTCGTTATCGCCATCATTGCCATTCTCATTGGCTTGTTACTCCCCGCGGTTCAAAAAGTTCGTGAAGCTGCTGCGAGGCTTTCGTGTGCCAACAATTTAAAGCAGATTGGTTTGGCCCTGCATAATCACCATTCGACATATGAATTTTTTCCTACGGCTGGTTCCTACCCGATTGTTACCGCTCCCAATATTCGGGCTTCCAAATCCTGGTCTGTTCATTCAAGGCTCCTGCCTTTTATTGAACAAGAAAACCTTCAAAGGCTCATTGATTTTACCAGAGCTTACGATGTCCAACCTAATGTCACCCAGCAAAAAATCCCCATGTTTATTTGCCCTAGTGAACCCAAAGCAATTCCTAGGCCAGATGGAGCTTTAACTCATTTCCCTTTGAATTATGGCGCAAATATGGGCTCTTGGTTGATTTTTGATCCTTCTACCACCCAAGGCGTTGGGGGCGATGGGGCTTTTGCTGTCAACCGTAATATTCGCATTAATGAAATCTTGGATGGCACCAGCCAGACAATTGCTTTTTCTGAAGTAAAAGCTTACACGCCTTACCTTCGCGATGGCGGAAACCCGGCTGCTGCTGCAACCGCAATGCCTACTACGACTGCTCAAGTGGTTAATTACGGTGGGACATTCAAATCTGATTCAGGCCATACCGAATGGGTTGATGCCAGAGTTCATCAAACAGGGTTTACTGCAAGCTTTACTCCCAATACAAAATTTGCTTACACCAATGGCGGGACCGCATACGACATCGATTTCAATTCTATGCGCGAAGGTATTACCTCGACTTCAATTACCTTTGGCACTGTAACTTCCCGCAGTTATCACTCTGGCGTTGTTAACGCAGTTTTCATGGATGGATCGGTGAAATCCATCCCCAATAGTATTGACCCAATAGTATGGCGATCGTTAGGAACCCGTGCGGGTGGCGAATCAACCCAAGGCGTTCCCTAATACTTTGGAAGCTAAAGCTTACTTCTTTTTGGTGAAGGCTTTTCTTCGTTCCGAGAAATAAGCTTCGACTTCTTTAGTACCAAGTGTGTTGAAAACTTCATCTTTTTCGAGCCATCCCCGCCTCGCTACCGATACACCATATTCATAATATTCAAGGTCACCAGTGCTATGGGCATCGGGGTTAATCACGAGTTTTACGCCTAGTTCCTTGGCTCGTTTACAATGAATCCAGTCTAGATCCAGCCTCATAGGGTGCGCATTGATTTCAATCAGAGTTTTAGTTTTTACTGCTTCTTGAAGCACTGCCTCTTGATTGACCGCGTAGCCATCCCTTCTTAAAACAAGCCTGCCGGTAAGGTGACCCAGCATGGTGATAGCTGGATGATTCATCGCCTTGATGATTCTTTGAGTCATTTCTTCGCGGTTCATTTGAAAATGAGTGTGTACACTTCCCACCACATAATCAAAGAGCGCTAAAATCTCATCATCATAATCCAATGAGCCATCTGCAAGAATATCGCATTCGATTCCTTTGAAAATCCGAAAGCCCTTCATCTTGGAATTAAGCTCATCGATTTCAGCGATTTGTTTCTTCACTCGTTCAGGGCTTAAACCATTGGCAACGGTCAGCGATTGCGAATGATCACCAAAGCCCAGGTATTTCAAACCCAGACTTTGGGCTTTGTTGGCCATTTCTTCAAGGGTGTTTGCTCCATCGCTGTAGGTAGTATGATTGTGAAATACTCCTTGGATTTGTTTAGATTCAACTAAGGTTGGAAGCGTTCCTTTTAAGGCAGCATTAATTTCGCCTGTATCTTCTCTAAGTTCTGGTGCGATGTAAGGAAGGTCTAGCGCCTTGTAGATATCTTCTTCCGTCTTGCATGCGATGTTTTTCTTTTCGCCTGTCAAGCCATACTCGTTTAGCTTTAGGCCGTATTCGATGGCCCGCGATCGCATTGCAACATTGTGCTCTTTGCTGCCTGTGAAATAGGCCAGTGCGAAGGGGAACTCCTCATCCTTGACAACCCGAAGGTCGGCTTGCATTTTTATCTTGCTGCCATTCACTAGGGCTTCAACAAAAATGCTGGATTTAGTTTCGCCATGCCCAAGCACTTGAATCACTCCCGGAGCGCTCACAAACTTTTCCATAATGGGGCCGGGGGTATTTGATGAAACTAAAAGGTCGATATCCTTGACGGTTTCTTTTCTTCTGCGCAAGCTGCCACACACCTCCATGCGAATGACTTCGTTCATATCTTTTAAAAGATTTAGTAGCGTGTTTGCGACAGAGTTGGCTTCATCGAGCCTAACCCTTCCTGCAACAGAGCCTAGGAATTCGATGCCCTCGAGTATTTTTTGCTGGGTCTTGGCGCCAAAACCTTTGAGAGCAGCCACCTTGCCTTCATCGCAAGCAATCTTAAGTTTTTCGAGTGAATCAATTTGAAGTTGATCGTATAGGGCTTTCACTTTCTTAGGCCCCACCCCTTGAATTGCGAGCATTTTCACCAGGCCAGGTGGAACTTTAGCCCTTAGCTCTTCGAGGTATTCGAGCTTCCCGGTTTTTACCAGTGAGGTGATTTTTTCTTGCAGCGTTGCACCGATACCTGCTATTTCTCCGAGGGTTCCCTTATTAACATACGAGGCTATTTCATCGGTCAATTGACCAATAGTTCGTGATGCGTTTACATAGGCATTCACCTTGAACGGGTTCTCGCCTAATAATTCCATTAAGATTCCGATTTCTGCCAACGCTGCTGATACTTGTTGATTATCCATGGGCGAACTTCTCCTAAAGAAATAAGTGATAGCTGAACCTAAGGTATTTAGGAGTGAATATCAAGCTTGGCAGGAATAAAAAAAACAAGCCATGCTTTGTAAAGCACGGCTTGAAGTTTAGTTATACGAAAAGGATTTATGCGGCTTCGCGGATTCTTTCCATTTGTTGGTAAGGATGCATCATCACTTCGAAAGCGGTTACGATGCGGTCGTTACCCCTTCCATCGATGAGATACCTGCCACATCGCGACATGGATTGTCGTTCGAGGTTATCATCAAGAAGATCAACAACAGCTTCACGAAGGATGGAAGGGTTGAGGGTTTCGTGCCAGCCTAGGCAGGCAGCAGCACCTTCTTCTTCTAATCGGGTTGCGGTTGGCCAATGAGATTCATTTTGCACAATGATAAGTTGTGGCAAGCCGATGCAAGCGAATTCGAGAGACCAAGAATTGCCCGCAGTGACTGCGAAGTGGGCGCGGGAAAGTTTGGGTGGGATTTCAGAGGGTTCGGTGAACACTCCGATTTTTCCATCCGATTGCTCTGCAAGTTTTCGCAGTTCATCAATATTCGAATAATAAGATCTTGCAAGGATATCAACCCGGCTTACTTTCGGGGTGTTTATCAATTGCTTGGCTATTTCCCCTGCTTGATTGTTCGGATCGGAATCGCCTAGGGCAACCACAGCTTTGTAAGGTGGCAGTGGTTCCTGAGATCGTAACGCCCGGACTCTGCGGATTTCCGAGCGGACAAGTGCGTAGCGCTCGCCTGCAAGTATTTGGGTGCCCTTAGGTATATCATAGGCTTCGATTGATGGCCCTAGCAGTGGGTTGAAAACGATGTTGGAAGGGAAGTCGCCTTGGGCAAGGTGATCTACCGAAACAACCATAACGCCTGAATCTTTTAATGTTGCGAGGTAATCGCCTGTTGCATTAGGGGAATCAACAAAAATAGCAGAGGCTTCAATTCTGCGAGATTCTTTTAGTACTTCTGCCAAGTCTTCTGCAGAACCTAGGGGTGCGCTTGCATCCATCCATTCAAATCCCGCTCGTTTGATTTGAAAACCAAGAGAGCCTGGGTTGAAAGTGGAAAGGAAAAAAGCTTGTCGCCTTCTTCTTTGCAGGGCTGCTGCTAAAACTAGGCATCGAGTCATTTGCTCGTAACCTTGTTCGGGATTTGCATCAACGCGAATAATAACTGGTGCTCGGGTCATCTTCCTGTTCCATTGGAAAATTATGATGTAATGGTCGCTCATCGCGACCCCATTTACGCAATCTTCTTTGCAAAAAGCCAAGAAGAATCACGATGGAAAAGGTGTCCAGCCTTTCCCAGCCTCATCTATGCCATCGAAAAGACGCATCTTTCCTTCTGACATTTCACAAAATATCAATGGTGCAAATCTAGGAGGTCGACTCAGGGGAGCGGCCCCCTGTGTTGGGTAGGAACGGAAGAATTGTAGTTGCGGCTAGAAGCTGCTTCCATGCTCTTCTTTAATCCACGGCCAAGTCACAAGCATCATGCTTGATCCATCCCGGCCGCTGCCTACCGAAGTCATTGCTTTCACACTTTGACTCCCGACAATTTAGATATTACTTCACACGGCAGAGAAAAAAAAAGCCCAATCTTTAAGAGCTGTTCTTGTGGTAACCGAGGTAAGGTGGGAAGGCAAAACCCTTGTTTTTACCCTGTAATATTGCCTATTTTCAAAGTCTCTTGTCTGTAGATTTGGTCTTGCTATTTCTGGATGGCGTGCAGGGGCGAAATTTACTTTCAACCCTTTATTAAATTATGGCAATTGAAATTCCAAGCGGTAGAATATTAATTCATGGCTTAGATAGAATTTGCATTCTAGCTGGGTGAGTTGTTCCCGCCTGAAGTGTTTTCCCTAACTTTTTGGAGATGTTTTATTATGAGAGCTCAATGGTTTCTGGGTGCAGTTTCAATCTGTTGGATGGGATTTGTTTCCATTGCCAACGCTGAAGTTAAACTGCCTAAGATTTTTAGCAACAGCATGGTGCTACAACGCGATCGGGCTGTTCCTGTTTGGGGCTGGGATAACCCCGGTACCGAAGTTACTGTTTCAATCGGTGAAGCTTCCGCAAAGGGTAAAGCAGATGCAACTGGCAAATGGACTGTTCAACTTCCTGCAATGAAAGCAGGCGGCCCCCATATCGTTAAAGTTGAAGGTTCTTCCAAGGTTGAATTCAGCGATGTTCTTTTTGGCGAAGTATGGCTTTGCTCCGGCCAATCCAACATGGAATGGACTGTGAACTCATCCTTGAACCCTAAAGAAGAAACCGCTGCTGCAAAATATCCGACCATTCGTCACATCAAAATCCCACTTGTTCCTGCTGATAAACCTCAAACAGATGTTAAAAGCGGTAGCTGGCAGGTTTGTTCCCCCACAACTGCTGGTAACTTTACTGCAGTGGGTTATTTCTTTGCAGTGAATCTTCAAAAGGAATTGAATGTTCCCGTGGGTTTGATTGGTTCCAATTGGGGCGGTACCCGTATCGAACCTTGGACCAATCCAGAAGGCTTTAATAGCGTTCCTGCTCTTAGTGATATTTCCAGCAAGCTTGCTACCTTCCCTACAAAGAATGCTCAAGGTGTTGTTGCAAATCAATCTCCTTTGGCTTTGTACAACGGCATGATTGCTCCACTTGTTCCTTACGCAATTCGTGGCGCACTCTGGTATCAGGGTGAATCCAACAACGGCGAAGGCATGCTTTACTTCGAAAAGAAGAAGGCTTTGATCAATGGCTGGAGAAAAGTTTGGAACGATGAAGTTATGCCTTTCTATTTCGTTCAGCTTGCTCCTTATGATTACAACAGGGCGATGGTAGATGGCAAACCAGCTACTTCTGGCTTGCCTGGCATCTGGGAAGCACAAACTGCTACGCTTAAAATTCCTTACACAGGGATGGCGGTTACTACTGATATCAGCAACTTGAAGGATATCCACCCGAAAAACAAACAGGATGTGGGTAAAAGGCTGGCTCTTTGGGCGCTTGCTAATACTTACGGGAAAAGTGATTTGGTTTATTCAGGCCCACTGTATAAATCGATGAAGGTTTCGGGCGATAAGATCGAGTTGGAGTTCAACCATGTTGGCGGGGGCCTTGTTTCCCGCGATGGTAAACCCCTTTCCTTCTTCGCTATTGCTGGCGAAGACAAAAAGTTTGTTGATGCCAAGGCTGTTGTCGTTGGCAAATCCATCATCGTTAGTGCAGAAGGGGTTACCAAGCCTGTTTCTGTGCGCTTTGGCTGGCATGAAGAAGCTGAACCCAATCTTTCGAACAAAGAAGGTTTGCCTGCTTCACCATTCCGAACTGATGACTGGAAGTAAACTTCAGCGATGTTAAATTTGAACGCTCGTGGAATTCATCTTCCTCGGGCGTTCTTTCTCTCTCTTTAAAGCGATGGAGTCTTATAATGTTACGGGTAATAAACTTGGTTGTGTTAGCGACGGTGCTATTTATCGCATCATATATCCCGACGGTTCGCGCGGCGGATCCGACACCCGACAAAGACGGCTGGTTTGATCTGTTCGATGGTAAAAGCCTTGATGACTGGAAAGCTTCTGAAGATTTCAAAGCCTTTAAGGTCGAAGATGGACTGATCGTTGCGGGCCCATCAAAGCTGACCC
>QWPF01000115.1 GCA_003671255.1 Planctomycetota bacterium
GCAGGAAGACTTTAAGAAAGACATTAAGAAAGACATTAAGAAAGAACTTGGGAAAGAAGAGTTTGATGTAGTGGATTTTTTTATGAGTAAGCAAGGAAGGCAGTACGAGGTAACGCTAACGAAGCCATTTTACATGGGCAAATATGAAGTGACGCAGGAGCAATGGGAAGAAGTGATGGGGAATAACCCGAGTTATACCAAAGGTGCCAAATTGCCGGTAACAAAGGTGTCTTGGAATGATTGTCAGGAGTTTATCAAGAAGTTAAATGCGAAGACAAGTGGGGGATTTAGACTTCCAACAGAAGCCGAATGGGAGTATGCGTGTAGGGCAGGTACAACGACTAAGTACTCATTTGGGGACAAGATCACGCCAAAGGATGCAAATTATGGTGATTCAAGAATAGATAAACCAGTAGAGGTAGGGAGTTACAAGCCGAATGCTTTTGGGCTTTTTGCCATGCATGGTAATGTATGCGAGTGGTGCAAGGACTGGCATGGGGATTATCCGTTTGCGGTAACAGACCCGAAGGGACCAGCAACTGGAGAATACCGTGTGTTGCGGGGCGGGTCTTTCCTCGTCAATGATTATATTGCTCGTTCTTCCAGCCGGAACTACGACTCGCCGACCGATCAGACCGGCTACTACGGTTTCCGCTTAACTAGAACTCCGTAATTACTGCTTAGATGTTTGTTGCTATGGTATTTAAAGAGCATTCCTGAAGGAGAGTTTTTATAAATTTGAGGATGTATTTTTTTGTTGCCTTGCCTATCGCAATTTAAACTTGCTCTTTAATCAGTTGACCTTTTAAAAAGTGTTACCTTTGGTGTCCTCCTTTTTTAAAAGGTCGTTTTTGCTGAAATAACGATCCAATTGGAAATAAAAAGCCGTTTCCAGCGAAGTACACCTCAATATTTAGCAATTTAGCTTATTATTTTAACTCTTTGATTCTGATACGGCGGTATTCCATTTGACCACGATCCGCTTCAAGGCCGATAGGGCCTGTCATTGGCAGTTCATTTGGAAACTTTAATTCTTCGCCATTGCAGGTGCAGGTTGCGACTTTTCCTTTTACAATCACTTCGATTTCGTTCCAATCCTGCGCCTTGTACTTCTTCAAATCTTTGTAGGGGCCAGCAACAAGGTAATCCCTGCATTGTAGTTGTGGCTTGCGGATGAAGACGCCACTGTCTGCGTTTACTTCAGCACGGAATTCCAACTTCAAATGGAAGTCGGTTGGGAATTCCTGCACAGTCCACATTTGCGCGGTGCCCTTGCCGGGATTAACGATGATTTTGCCATCCTTTGCGGAGTAACGGCCATCGCTTGCATTGGCTTTGCCATCGAATGCTGGGCCATTGCTGTAATGCCATCCGGTTAGATCTTTGCCATTTAGCAATAGCTTGAAACCTGGTTCGAGAACGAATCCAGCGTCTGCTTGGGATATAGCAAGGCTGAGGGTTAAAGTGATAAGAGTTGCGTTCATCGGTCTGGTTCTCCTGATGGAAGTTCACGGGGTTAAATAGTTCGTTCAATTACAGTATCTTTGGTGAAGGTGGTAAGCCATCATAAAATTGTAATTCTTGAAGTGTAAGCAAAGCAGAAGCATTAGCCACGGAAGGGAGACCAAGACCAAGCAGAAGCATTTGCCACGGATTAACACGGAAGGAAGCAGAAGAAGAATTAGCCACGGAAACATAACTCATCTTTCAGAGATGGAAGCGTCAGCGGCGGTTGTACTCATTCCCTCATCCGTAATTTGTCTTCCCTGAAAAACTCCAAAGCCAAGAATCTTTACCGCGAAGACGCAACGAAAGCTGAGAAGCAGCAGATAAGTCCGGATTGCTTGTCTTCCTTTGCGATCTTTGCGTCTTTGCGGTGAGAATGCCTTTATTCTTCTAAGAATCTTTACCGTAAAGACGCTTGGCAACTTACCCGCGCTAAGAAGCAGCAGACATTCTTGGCCTTTGATTTCCTGGCTTGGTTGTTCTACCTTGGGGTTTTTCAGTGAGGATTAATTATTACCGTCGCTCACGCATCCGGCTCTGAAAGACATTTATGCACCCGGCATTACAAAATAATTGTGGGTAAGAGTGAGCACTGCGGTGGATGGGAAGCAATAACCGCCACGAAAAATACAACCAACCCAATTCAATGTGTGGGCATTAGGGCAAAAATATAACGCTCCCTGCGCCATCCTATTTTCTTTGCGATAAGATTGCAAATCACCTATGATTTACAATCCGAGTTTGCAAAAGTTTAGTTATACATTCTGGAATATCGGATTTTGCGAATGTCCGATGGGTGTTCTGAATGCCCACATTGTGAAAGGAATATTGCCATGAGAAATGCGAATCCAATCATTTTGGTGATCTATGTAGTAGCCTTGGGATGGCCACTGGTTCTGGGTATTGCTGCGACCGCGGCCGAACCCGCCGACAACCCCATCGTTCCCGCCGGTGCGGTGCTAGAATTGCTTCATGCCAGACAGGCAAAACTCACCAGCGGCCTGACCGAGGGCCCGGCATTAGCACCCGATGGCAGCATCTATTTCACCGACTTGCCGTTCGGTACGGGCAACGGAATGATCCTTCGCTTTGACCCATCCACCCGCAAGATTTCAACCTTTACCACCAACTCGGGCAAATCCAATGGACTGGCTTTCCTTGCGGATGGCTCTCTTGTTTCCTGCGACGGTGCGGATGGTGGCGGGCGCAAGCTTGTGCGCTGGAACCTTCAAACTGGTGAGGGCAAGACCTTGGCAGATCGCTTTCAAAACCAGCGCTTCAATTCACCAAACGATCTGTGCGTGGACCGCAAAGGCCACATCTACTTCACAGACCCGCGCTATATCGGCACCGAACCCAGGGAACTTACCTGCGAGGCGGTGTATCGTCTCGATGTTGATGGAAAGGTGGTGGAGGTCACTCGGGAAGTTGAAAAACCCAATGGCATCGTCCTCAGCCCAGACCAGAAAACGCTCTATATCGGCGATCACAATAACGGTGGCAACCGTCTGAAACCCACCGATCCAGAACCGAAGCGTGGCGCCATGAAGGTCTATGCTTTCCCCCTTAATAGTAATGGTCTTGTGGATGGTCCGCGCCGCACTCTGGTCGATTTTGGCAAGGAGAACGGATGCGATGGCATGACTGTGGATTCTCTGGGAAACATCTACCTGACCTGTCGCAGTCTGGCTCGCCCTGGCATCAAGGTGATTGATCCCACTGGCAAAGAGCTGGCATTTGTATCCACTGGACCAACCAACCAGTCCGGCCTGTTCGACGATTGGAAAGGCATCCCGAGCAATGTTGAGTTTGGCAGCGGCACCGATGCCCATTCCCTCTATGTCACCATCGACAAAAGCCTGTACCGCATTCGCCTCAAGACCATCGGCTTCCATCCACAACAGGCTGGCAAATGAACCCGGAACATTCTGAAAGTGGTTACGAGGCCAATGAGCACTGGGCGAAGTTGCCCCCCGGTTGGAGTTGGACGGAAGTCGCAGGTGTCGCCAACGATTCTCAGGACTGTGTCTTTGTTTTCAACCGGGGCGAGCATCCGGTAATCGTCTTTGATCGCGATGGAAACTTCCTGCGCTCCTGGGGCGAAGGGGTGTTTGCTCGTCCCCACGGCATCACCATCGGCCCCGATGACGCTGTCTATTGCACCGATGATCTTGATCACACCGTCAGGAAATTCACTCCTGCTGGACATTTGCTTTGGACACTGGGGACGAGCGGCCAACCTTCCGACACCGGCGCGACCAGCATCGACTTTCGTACCATCCGCCACGCCGGGCTGCCTTTCCATTTCCCTACCAATGTCGCACTCTCCCCCAACGGCGAAATCTATGTCAGCGATGGGTACGGCAATGCTCGTGTTCACAAGTTCTCAGCGGATGGAAAATTGTTGTTGTCCTGGGGTGAACCGGGCAGCGGGCCGGGGCAATTTCGCGTGCCCCATGGTATCGCAGTCGATCGCCATGGCACTGTATTCGTTGCTGATCGTGAGAACTGCCGCATCCAACTCTTCTCGCCAAACGGGGAATTTCAGGATGAGTGGAACGGCATCGCCCGTCCCTGCCAAGTGGCCTTCGATCCAGCGGGTAACTTGTTTGTCGCGGAGTTGGGATATCGAGCCGGAATGTGGCCAGGCACTTCAAGACCATCGCCAAACGCAACCGGGGGCCGGGTCAGGGCCTTTGGCTTGAGCAGAGAGATGGTGACCTGCTGGGGCGGGGGCGACAACCCCACTGCGCCCGGTGATTTCTTTGCTCCCCATGACATTTGCATCGACTCCCATGGCGATGTCTATGTCGCCGAGGTCGTCATGTCGGCGGGTGGCAACCGCGGTCTTGTCAGTCCGGGGTGTCATTCCCTGCAAAAATTCAGACTTCAGAAGGGCGATTTATGAGACAGATGAAAGCTTGGCGATTCTATGGGTTTGGTGATTTCCGTCTGGATGAGGTTCCCGTACCCGCCTTGCAACCACGCCATGTTTTGGTGGAACCACTATGTGTGCAGCCAAGCGTCACCGAGGCACAACTGGCGTATGGCATCCCAACCCTGGCCTTTGATCGGGTCAAACGACGACTCGAAACCGAGGCCCCGATCCAACTGTTCGGCCATGAGTTTTGTGCCCGGATCATCGAGACCGGTCCCGGGGTCAACCGCTTTAGAGTGGGTGACCGGGTGGCTGCACGCGCCAAGCTTCCATGCGAAAAATGCCCCTTGTGTCTGTCGGAGCGAAGCCACTTATGTCGTAAAGGGCCGGTGATCGGCTTCGACCAGCCGGGATGTTTCAGCGAGGTGGCGCTGCTGCCCGAGATCGCACTGGTCCGTGTGGATGATTCGATCTCGAATAGTGAAGCCGCCTGCCTGCAATCGCTAAGTGACAGCGTGGCAGCGGTGGAAACCGCAAACATTCAAATGGGGGATACCGTGGTCATCTTCGGCCAGGGGAGCATGGGGTTGGAGTGTCTGCAAATCGCGCGCATCAGTGGTGCGGGGCGGATTATCACCGTGGATATTCGCGACGAATCTTGCCGGATCTCCAAAGATCTTGGCGCAGACCATGCACTGAACGCTAGCGGATGCGATGTGGTCGCTGCCATTCTTGACCTTACGGAAGGCAATGGCGCTGATATCGTTTTTGAATGTGCAGGGGGAAGTCCGAAACAAGGCCTGGCTGGCACTCAAACACTGCGACAGGCCATCGACGCAGTAAGGTCAGGTGGCAAGGTCATCGGCGTATCCTGGTTCGGTGGGCCGCTGGAACTAAACATTGATTTGCTGAGGGAACGCAGCTTGCGCTATCTGTTTCCAGACATCAGCACCCAGGCACATCTGGAACACACGGTTCGACTGGTGGCCTCTGGCCGTGTTCAACTTGGTTCGACCATCACCCATGTGCTGGAAGGGATTGAATCTGTCCCGCAGGCGTTTGAGATCACTGCAAACAAGGGGAAGTACAAGGCAATCAACCCGGCGCAGGTGATGATGCGGAGTGCCTCGAGTCGCTGATTTTGGTGGTTAATCCAGGATCCAAAGAGCTAGTGTTGCGGTTCATATGAAAAGATCTGGGCAACTATTCTTCGTTTCATCTGCACCAGTTTTACAACCTTCGCTTGCGCTTCAGGCTTGTATTGATGCAATGTAAGTTCGTGTGCGTGCCTGCGCAAGAAAGAAACCTTTGCGAATCCTTTCCCTAACCTTTCTTGTCTTAAAAACCTGAAGGGCCAGCGAAGGAAGAATGGTGAATGTAAAACGAGCAGTTGAAAGGAAGAATAAGAATGGAACTCCGCATACGCGAAGTTGACAAAGGTGGCGGCAGCATGGGCGAGGGCAACGAAGAGATAGGTCCCTTCGGCAAGCTCAGGGACCGGGGTATCCATTTGCTACGGTCAGTGAGCTTGTCGAACTGGCCGTTATTTAGTTGCGCATGCGTGGGGCGTAAACCAGTGGATTAACATCCGCAGGTGCAAGACCCAAAGGTTCAAATGGAGGAGTTGCAGTGGGGCTTCCCCATCGCAACTCCTCTGTCTTAAAACAAGCTCATCCAAATAAACGGTAAGTAAATAAAAGCGACCCACTTAGCACAGTGGGTGGGCTTGAAGGCATTGATAAGAGGGTTGGGAGTAGGGGAAAAAAGAAAGCAATGGTTTAAAGGTTGTTCCTAGGGTTAATTTCCTTTAGAAGCAATCCATAATCTTGCGAGTGAGGTAGGCTTAAAGCCATCGCCCTGCTTTTCCAGTTCTAGAGTAACTTGAGTTTGCTTGCCCGTTTTTAATAGTGAGACAACTTTTCCTGCGATTGATTCTGCGGATGCCTTGCGATCGATCCCTGCAGAAGCAACTTTGATTGGGCTGCCTTTTTTAAGAAGGTTCACCTGATCTTCGCCTTCGTTGAAAAGGGTGAGAACTAGTTTTGAGCCGTTGGCTTCATCGACATAGCCAGGTGCGCCTTCTTTAAGAATGCGTTGTGCATGAACAGCTTTTTGTTCGGTTTTGAATTTGTTCAGGCTTTCATCATCAAGAAAGATTTCCCAAGCCATGCGAACTTTGCCTTTGCCTATGCCATGGGTTTTGGTGCGAAGTTTGTCGCCCTTTTTGATATCAGAGAATTGAGCAGGTTGGCCTGCCTTCCAGAATCGGGTTTCTTTATCAGTTTCGATAACCACACCTTTTTCACGGATGAAAGTTAGATCGCCTTTGGCCCATGTGGTAGAGATTTTTCCAGCCTTGGCATCGATTTCTTCTACGAAGAAGTATTCGCCATGCCCGTTCATCATGTTCATTTCGTCTTGGATGTAGGTAAGGAAAACCCATTCGCCCTTTTCGTTTTCATGAAGGCGAAAGATGGCTCGTTCGCCAATGCGGAAGTCTTGCAAGTCACCATGCGTCGCATGATGCAGTAGTTCTGCATAAGGCATAACGGTAAAGGAGATGACTTCATCAGTGTTTTCTCTGCGGAACTTTCCGGTTCGGGTTTGTTGATCAATGCTGATCAGTTCGCCCCATGGCCTTTGCATTTTATCAAAGGGGATGATCACTTTTCCTGGCGTGATTTTAAGAACGGGCTTGGCTGGAGCATCTGCAGCAGTGCCTGTATCCCCTAGTAAACAGATCAAGGCAAGTGTCAGGATTGAAGCAGTGAATAATCGTAGTGTAGTTTTCATTATATGTAAGGTTCGTTTGAGATTGTTTTGCCGCTTTTAGAAACGCTCTAAAAATCAAGGTAAGAGATACATTGCAACCAAGGTAATCAATTCGCAGTGATCTTATGATATTTTAGAAAATAGTGTTAAAAAATCGATGAATAAGCGTTGTAAGGTTGAAGTTTAGCTAAGTTCGGGGTTGAGGATATGAAGACAAAGACCCTACAAGGAAACGAGGATTTTTAGAAACCATGGAGGCGTTACTTTCCGTGGGTGCAATTTGCTTGTTGTAAATGTTTAATGATATCATTAAAGTTAATTTAATATATTTTATTTTTGGTATCTTGTTTATCATTAAATTGTTAAAGAGAACTGCGATGTATCGAATAATCTTTGGTTTCATTTTGATTGCTACGATGGGTTGCGGTCCTGCGAAAATAAGTATTTCGGGGAAAGTCTCTTACGATGGCATTGAGGTGAATGAAGGGGCTATATCTTTTGAATCTCCCGATGGTAAAAGCCCTTCCGTGGGTGGGATGTGTGATGGCAGTGTCAAATTCGCAACGAATAATATCAGTCAGGCAACTTGGCGAGCAGTCGGCACCATTTCGCAGGGTGAGGTTGTTGCCTCTGATTTTTAAATTATTTAAAAAAGCAGAGCATCTTTTGCAATTGATCAGGTAATTGCCAAGTCACATCATTGTAAAATAAAAAGCTTATAAGTAGGTTCAAAGATTGCAATTAAAGTTAGAGTAGTTCTTTAATTGGGATGCCTTCCGGCAGCATTTTCATTTTGCGCCCTTGAGCTAGAAATTCTGCATCGGGATCAAGACCCAAGGCATGATAAACAGTTGCGACAAAGTCGGGAACGGATACTGGGCGGTCTTTGGGCTCTGCGCCATACTTGTCGCTGGCGCCAATTACTTGCCCGGTTTTAACCCCGCCTCCACCCATGGTAAGACTGAAACAACGACCCCAATGATCACGCCCTGGGCCTTGTTTGTCTTTATTGATTAATGGGGTTCGTCCAAATTCACCGGCAGTGATTACGAGTGTGGTTTCAAGCAATCCCCGGTTATCGAGATCGTTTAAAAGCGCTGAATAACTATTATCGTAGATAGGCAACTGCTTATCTAGATGGGGAAAAATACCCCAGTGATGATCCCAGGCGTAGATTCCGGTATCAACATAACCTTGGATGGTAACAAATCGTACACCTGCCTCGATCAAACGACGAGCCAAAAGCATTCCCTGCCCAACCCGGTTGCGGCCATAAGTCTCGCGAACTTTGTTTGATTCCTGCGATAGATCGAATGCCCCTTTTGCTTTTTGTGAAGTCACGAGATTAAAGGCATGTTCGGTAAACTTGTCTCTAGAATTGGATTGAATATTTGTTTCCCGGTTAGCCTGAAAGCTGTCGAGTGATCGAAGCATTTGCTTGCGCCCGGCTAAGCGGTTGAGATCAACATCAGGTGCGGGATCAAACTCGCGGATTGCAAAGTTATCAGAATTTGCATCCTGATCAATCATATAGGGGTTGTAGGTATTGCCTAGAAAGCCACCATAACCAGGGGCGCTATACGCTGGGTGTTTCATATTTCCAATATGTACAAACGGAAGGAATCTAGATTCCAACTGCTGTTGCCTGCTAAGAACTGCACCAATACCGGGTGCTTGTACAACTTTATCTAACTTGCTTCCGCACATGATGTGGACATCGCCTTCGCCATGCATGTTTGTATAAGAATGCATAGAACGGATGAGGGAGAATTTATCGGCACAGGTGCTGAGTTTTGGCAAAAGGTTGCCCAATTGTAAACCGGGAAGATTTGTTGAAGCGGGGGTATACTTTCCCCGAATGTTTTCTGGCATGTTTGGTTTCAAGTCATACATATCAAGATGGCTGGCACCGCCTTGCAGAAACATAAAAATAACATTGATCTGCTTCTTGTTGGTTTTAGAAGATTCATTCGCAAGCACTTTTTCCAATGACAAACCCAAGGGGGAAATAGCCCCGATAGAAAGGCCGCCTAGCTTTAAGAAATTCCTTCGGGAGGTGGTATTTGTGTTAATGTTCATAAGTAGTCAAACGGGTAGGTATTTTGTTGAAAGTTCACTTTTGGTAGGCATACGCTTTTATAATAGTGTTACTAGAGTTTAAATTTACTTTGCAACTATGTCAAGCACTATAAAACTGGGCTGCTTTAATACAGTCAAAAAATAGAGTCGGTATCACTTTTTTGCTCTCGTACAGCGTATTTCATCAAAGCGATTTACAAATAATGGTGGTGAGTGTTTGTTATAACAGGAATTGCCTAATTAGATTTCTACGCCTATGCTTGAAGAAGGTTGTGAATGTGAGTTATTTTCGGAAGCTTGATTTATGCAATGGATATTGAAAGTATTTGGGCAAAAACCAAGATTGCAGGATTGGGAAAATCGTGCTGCTTCTTTAAAGGTAGAGCAAGGGCCACGCCCCAAAGATAACCG
>QWPF01000116.1 GCA_003671255.1 Planctomycetota bacterium
TCCGAGAAATGGCCTACCTTCTTACAAGCGTCACGATCGGAATATTAAATGCGCTTTCAACACTCGACACAGGGTTACCAGAACTGCTCATCTCTAATGGGGTTTTGCTGCTTTTAACTTTTGTTTTAGATCGCAAGGTAACACTGCCTCACGAAAACAGCCAGATGGTCATTTACGAAAAAATCGAATTGATCAAACCTGAGAACCGAACCCAATTGATTGAAGATTTGAAACTAAGGACCGGGCTTCCAATTCACCGAATCGAAATAGGCAGGATCGATTTGATGCGCGACAGCGCCAAGATTCGTATTTTCTATCTTTCGCAGGAAATCCATTCATCTTCCTTCGATTCCGATGGGGATGATGATTAAGAAGTTTAGTCGGTTTTAAAACTTCAACATGAATAAAACCTTGCAAAGTTGAGTCCTATTTTATCTGCCTCAACTTTGGATCATCCCTTTCAAAACCTATTTCGTCTCTAAAGGTGGAACTTTTTTAGGTGCAAAGAAAGAATAGATTACAGGAAGAATAAAAAGGGTTAGGGCGCTGCTGCTTATGACGCCACCAATCACAACACTTGCAAGGGGCTTTTGAACCTCTGCCCCAACTCCATCGCTAAAAGCCATTGGAATAAACCCAAATCCAGCAACTAATGCGGTCATAAGCACGGCACGAAGGCGGGTTACTCCTGCATTTTCTATGGCTTGCAATAAAGCCATCCCCTCTGCTCTTAACTGTCTGATGAAAGTAACAAGCAGCATTCCATTAAGAACCCCAAGGCCAAAAAGGGCGATGAATCCAACTGCAGCGGATATGGAAAAGGGCATCTGGCGGAACCAAAGTGCAGCAACGCCTCCTATGCATGCCAGGGGCACTGATGTAAAAACAATCAGGGTATCGGTCATATTTCTATAGGTGAGATAAAGAAGAAAAATAATCATCAAAAGGGAAATTGGAATAATGATAGCTAGTCTGGATTTGGCAGCAGCGAGTTGTTCGAATTGGCCGCCCCATTCGACCCGATATCTGCTTGTGGGAAAACTCACCTTGGTTTTGATTTGTTTCTGGGCTTCGGTAACAAAGCTTCCGACATCACGGTTACGAACATTGCACTGGATGGTTATTCTGCGCTGCCCCCACTCTCTAGATATTCTTGAAGGTCCGCGAATTTCTTGAATATCTGCGATTCCTGCAAGAGGGATTTTTTCACCACTCGCACTTGTCACGATTAATGCCCCCACAGCTTCTGGTCTAGATCTGAGATTATCAGGAAACTTTGCAACCAAGGGAAAGCGTTGTTCGCCCTCGAGAATTTCGCCCAAAGGCTGACTGCCCAAAGTTTCGATATGTTGCAGCACATTTTTGGCAGCAAGACCATGAATCGCAAGTTGTTCCTGCTTCAATTTAATCTGCAACACAGGCTGCCCGCTCACGGGCTCTACGAGTATATCTTCAGCACCTTGGATGGTTTTTAATATTTGTTCAACCTGTTCCGCCTTCTTCTTCAACACCTCGAAATCATCACCAAATATTTTGACAGCAACATCCGCACGCACTCCGGATATCATTTCATTCACTCGCTGCTCAATGGGTTGCGTAAACGAATATTCCTGGCCAATCAAGGGCTTTATTAACCCATCAACAAGGACTATTAGTTCTTCCTGTGTCTTGGCTTTGGTCCATTTCTCGCGAGGATTGAGTGTAATAAAAAAATCGGTTTCTTCAGGGCCCATTGGGTCGGTAGCAACTTCAGGCGAACCCAGTCTGCTCCATACCCTTTTCACTTCATCAGGGAAGGCTGCAAGAACCATTTTTTCCAACTTGGTGTTGTATCGCACTGCTTCTTGAATGCTTGTACCAACTGGCCTAAAAATATTAATTACTATCGCGCCCTCAGAAAGTTTCGGAATGAATTCCGATCCCAGCGATCTCGCCATCATAATTGCAACTAAACTCACACCCACCACCATCATAATTGCAGCAATGCGAAATCTCAAAACCAACTTCAAAATAGGTTTATAAATCCAAACCGCAAGTCGAACAACAATAGGTTCCGAATGGCTCATTTTCTTGGGCAAAAGTAGCGAGGCAAGTGCGGGGATAAGAGTTAATGATAAAATCAAGGAACCAACAAGGGCGAAAACAACGGTAAGGGCCATCGGCCTAAACAACTTTCCTTCAACGCCTTCAAGAGTTAAAATTGGAAGGTAAACAATGATAATAATTAACTCACCAAAAAGGGTGGGCATTCGCACTTCCATAGCAGCTTCGTAAATAAGTTCGAGCCGATTGCGTTTTTCTGCACCCTCCTCGCCCATCCTACGCATCAGGTGCTCTACCAAAACCACAGAACTATCCACAACCATCCCAAAATCGATTGCACCCAAGCTTAATAAACTCCCTGCGATCCCAAACGCCATCATTCCATTGAATGCAAAAAACATCGAAAAAGGAATTGCAGTTGCAACCACAATCCCAGCCCTCAGGTTCCCTAAAAAAATAAAAAGAACTGCTATCACCAGAAGACCACCTTCAAACAAATTCCCCCTCACGGTTCCGATAACTTTGTCGACCAACTCAGTGCGGTCATAGGCGATATCCATCTTGATATCCTTCGGAAGACTGGCCTTAATTGTTTCATATTTATCCTTAAGCCTGTGAGTGATGGTATTGCTACTTTCGCCGATCAGCATAAAACCCAAACCCATTACACTTTCACCTTTTCCCATATAGCTGATAGCGCCTAACCTGCTGTCATTTCCCACCATGACCACCGCAACATCTGAAACCTGGATGGGGATATCTTTCTTGATACCCACCACGATGTTGCGGATTTCGTCCAAGGTTTTAGTTCGGGCAATTCCCTGGATGATCAGGGTTTCCGTTCCCCGTGCAATATTACTTCCTCCAGCATTCATGTTGGTAGACTTGATAGCATCAACAACTTGCTCAAAAGAAATGTCGTAAGTAATCAGCCTATCAGGATCAATGCGTATCTGGTATTGTTTTTTTTCGCCACCCCAAGCGTTGATTTCTGCAACCCCCGGACAGGCCCCAGGGTTGGTTTCACCACCCCCGCGGGTAAAACGGCGTTACTAATGCGTTCGGTGACTTGCTGGCGGGCAAAATAGATGTTTGTTCCATCATCGAAAGTTACCGTCACCTGGGATAATCCAAATTTCGACAATGATCTCAGTTGATTAAGTTTGGGCATGCCATTGATTTCCTGCTCGATAGGAAAGGTAACCTGCCTTTCAACTTCTTCAGCAGCAAGGCCTGTGGCATAGGTGTTGATTTGCACTTGAACGGGGGTGGTATCAGGAAACGCATCGATAGTAAGAGAAGGCAGCATCCAAAGCGAAAAAGCCGCAAATACCAGCATTCCCAAAACAACGAAAATCCTATATCGGAGGGAAAGTTTTAGAATTGCATCGATCATTTGTTGTGCCTGCTTTAAATCTATTACTGCACTTCAATTTTGGAAAGGAGTTCTGCGCGTAGCATATTCGAACCAGTAAAGACAACGGTTTCGCCCGCTGAAAGGCCTTTCAAAATTTGTATTTTATCGCCATTGCGTATCCCAAGCTCCACCGCTCTAGCCTGAAACGAAAGATCGTTCAATCGAACGAAAACAAATGATTTGTTACTCATGTATTGAATACAGGAATCTGGGACGATTATTGCCTTCTCTTGTTTCCCTACTTGGATATCCCCTTTTCCAAAAGTGTTTGGGCGTATTTTTCCATCAGGGTTGGCAAAAGAAGCCCGCACCTTGACCGTGTGGGTTTTATCATCCAACTCGGGTGAAACCCAATCTATTTTTCCGGTGATGATCTGGTCTTCCACAAGTTCTGCCTTGAATCGAAAGTCTTGGCCAACTTTCACCACTTGAACTGCATCCAAAGGAAGATTAAACATAAGTACAAGTTTGGAAGAATCTGCAAGAACGCACTGTGCATCTGCGGCGCCAACACTTTCACCCATGCCTTTAATCACCGTGATAATTTGGCCATCGAAAGGGGCTTTTAGGGGAAGCAGGTTTGCGGAGAGCGAACCTTTGTATTCCTTGATGATGGATTCAGGGATGCCGATTTCGCAAATCTTTTTAAAGACATCAGCATCAGAAAGGGTTTTATAGTCTGCGGGTTCAATCTTAAATCCAAAATTGACGAGTGCTTGTAAGTCTGCAAGCGATTTGATTTCGATTTCCCGGAAGGCCATTTCCAAGTCACGAATCTGCCTTTCAGGCAGGACTGAGGCAGCCAACTGGCCTCTTTCCAAGGATTTTTTCCGGTTATCCTTGAGCACCAGAGATTGCATTAGATCTGTTTTGGCTTTGCCTACATCGGGAGAATCAATGAGGGCTATCGTCTCGCCTTTTAAAACTTTGTCTCCTTGTTTTTTTAAAATGTAGGCAACAACTCCGGGTGCCTTTGAACAGATGCTTCCTTTTCTTTGTGAATCAAATTCAATGTACCCTGTTCCAGAAATGGTACGAACCAGCGTTTGCGGTTTAACTGCAAGAAATTCTAACTCAGAAAGATCCAAGAGTTCTTTGCTTGGTGCAGTAAGAGTCGCCTTCTCATAAGGATTGGATTTTTCTATTCCAGATTCCGCCTTCCAAAGAGAACTATCCAATCCTTTTGCTTCTTCCTGACTTTTTGCTTCTACTTCTGCACTCCCGGGAAATTTAAAAGTCCATTCTGTCGTTGCGCCCCAATACCCGATTCCCAACAATCCCGCACTCACCAACAAGGTAGGGATCGATTCAAAAACAAAATACATTACTTCCAATGCTTTGCTTTTTTTGACAGTTGTAATGGGTTCCATGATTTACATCCGTTTGGAGATCGCTTTAATTTCCTCTTCAAGTTAAGATGATACCTCTTTATTGCATAATAACATAGATGGACATGCTTATTTGGATGGAAGGATTTTAAGGAATGCTTATCCCGGAACTAATCAGAAAAAAGAGAGAGGGATTTACTCTTTCGGAGTCTGAACTTCAGAGCTTTGTTACCGGCGCGGCTAAAGGCATATGGCCCGAATACCAGCTATCAGCAATGTTAATGGCTATTTTTTTCGAAGGCATGACCACACGCGAAACCTCAAATCTCACCCAACTCATGGCTAGTTCTGGAAAAATTCTTTCTTGGGAAAATCTCCCTGGCCCTGTGATCGACAAGCACAGCACCGGGGGCGTAGGCGACAAAACCTCCATCATTCTTGGGCCACTGGCTGCAGCGTGTGGCGTTTATGTTCCCATGATTTCGGGGCGCGGGCTTGGCCACACCGGGGGCACGCTTGACAAACTCGAATCGATCCCGGGGTTTAATGTTCGTCTAGATCTTAACTCCTTCGATAAAATATTGCGCACTCTAGGGATCGCAATGATTGGCCAGACCAGCGAAATCGCACCAGCAGATCGCATTCTTTATTCTCTTCGTGATGTTACAGCAACGGTTGAATCCATCCCCCTGATTACCGCATCCATCCTTAGCAAAAAAATTGCAGAAGGCATTCAAGGGCTTATCATGGATGTTAAAACAGGCATGGGGGCTTTCATGCCTGAACTCAATCAGGCAAGAAAATTAGCAAAGTCAATTGTCAACACTGCGCAAAAGTCGGGCATCCGATGCCAAGCGATTATCACCAACATGGATTCTCCCCTGGGTTATAAAATCGGCAACGCCCTAGAGATTCAAGAGTGCATAGAAATTCTAAAAGGGAACGGCCCTCAAGACACCCTCGAGCTTTCAATTCATCTTGCTGCAAAAATGGTGCTATTAGGGGGCATACGGCCTGACATTCATCAGGCAACTGAATTGGTGCAAAATAAACTTACATCTGGTGAAGGGCTTGCAAAATTTGAAGCCTTGATCGAAGCCCAAGGGGGAGATCCTAGAGTCATCGACAATCCCAATCTTCTTGAAATCTCTTCTCAAACATTCGAGGTAAAGGCTTCCGAATCTGGCTGGCTTAATGCCATTGATGCCAGCAAACTTGGATGGGCTGCATGTTATCTTGGTGCAGGGCGCGACAAAGCTGAAGCTTCGGTAGACGCAGGTGTTGGAATTATTTTGCATCGTAAGCCTTCCTGTAAAGTGCATAAAGGTGATATCATCATGGAAATCAGGCATAGGAATGGCAAAGGGTTGGAAAAGGCTTCGGAGTTGTGCCTTCATGCCTTGGTGATTGATGAGCAACCACAAAAAGAAAATGGGTTGATACTTGAAGAAATCCTTTAGTGCATGTTATTAATGAACTAACAAGATTTAGAGAAACCCATGAAACCACCCGAAGACTTACTATCAGCAGCGATATATGCCAGACAAAAGGCCTATGCTCCCTATTCCGGATTCAAGGTTGGTGCAGCTTTGCGAGGTTCTGTTGGTGAAATATTTTCTGGATGCAATGTTGAAAATGCAAGCTACGGGCTTACCCTTTGCGCAGAGCGAACTACGGTTTGTACTGCAGTTGCTGCTGGAATTCGAACTTTCACACAAATGGTGATTGTTGCAGATTCTGAAACGCCCTGCCCACCATGTGGTGCTTGCAGGCAATTCCTTTTCGAGTTCGCACCAAACCTTGAACTCTGGGTTGCGAATCTTTCAGGCGAAACGAAATTTTATCGGTTGAGCGATTTGCTACCCGAGGCATTCGGGCCAGCATTTATACAACTACCAAAACCTAAAGCATCGGAGTTATTCTGATGCTTTCAGATACTTCCCAACTTCGCTACCACTTCGATTTCCACTCCGAAAATTTGGACAATAAGCGCACCATCGCTGTTTGGTTGCCTCCGGGTTACAACCCCGATTCAACTTATCCGGTGCTTTATCTGCACGATGGCCAAAACATGTTTGATAAGCGTTATGCAGCTTATGGTGCGATTTGGGAAGCTGATAAAACCGCAGAGCGACTGATCCGGCAGGGCTTTCTTAGGCCATTAATCTTAGTGGGTGTTGATAACAATCTTCAACGCGAAGAGGAATACACTTTGCAGCGTGATGCGAGAGAGAAGCGTGGGGGGAATGCCAGAAATTATGGAAAGTTCCTGACCGAAGAACTCAAGCCTTTCATTGATTCGCACTATCAAACCAAAGCGGGCCCCGAAAATTGTGGCATCGCAGGTTCATCCCTTGGCGGGCTTGTCTCTCTCACCTTGGCACTCGATTACCCAGAAGTTTTTGGCCTCTGTGGCGCAATCTCCGCTTCACTCTGGTGGGCAAACCAAAAATCCCTTTATGATGTTTTAGCTCAGGCTTCCCGATTATCGAACTCCAGAATCTGGTTCGATATGGGCACCGAAGAAGGCAAATACCCTGGCTGCGTTAACCCACCTTTCACTCTCACCCGGTTACTTGCAAGCAGGCTTGAACAAATCGGATTGCTTCCTGGATGGAACTATTACTATCAAGAAATCGTTGGTGGGCAGCATCACGAAAACGATTGGCGTGATCGTTTCGATCGAATCCTCTTATTCCTTTTCGGAAAACCAGAGTCTAAATCAAAAAGCATCTCTTAATATTTTCTCAAGATCTTCTACCGAAGTGGTTCTCGGGTTCACTCTTAAAATCCTTTGTATCGAATGCGCTTTGACAGCGAATTCGTGCAACTGATTTTCCTTCACCCCGATCTGACTCAACTTCCCGGGGATGTCTATTTCACTGCGCAATTTCTCCACCGCTTCTACAGCTTTATTCGCAGCAGCATCTTCATCCATACCCTGCGTGCTTTCACCAAGCCAGTTTGCAATCAATGCAAATTCCTTCTTCCTTTCAGGCAGATTGAACTTCATCACATAAGGAAGCAGCAATCCATTGCCTTCGCCATGCGAACAATGCACCGCACCCCCAATCGGGTATTCCAGCGCATGAACCGCAGCAACTCCCACATTAGAAAACGCCAAACCACCTAGAGTGGCAGCCAAAGCCATGCCTTCTCTAGCTTCGAGATCATTACCATCAAGAACAGCACGCTTAAGAAATTGACCACAAAGCTTGATGGCTTTTTCAGCAACCATATCGCCAAAGAAATGCCTACCCTGATAGACCGAGCGCTGGCCCTTGGGAAGTGGGAATACCTCGTTATCGACTGCGGTAAAGGCTTCAATGGCATGAGTAAGGGCATCGATGCCACTATCTGCGGTGACTTTTTTAGGGCATGAAACAGACATTTGCGGATCAACAATTGCAATGCGAGGGCGAAGGTAATTGCTAAGCGATCCAAGTTTTAGCTGGGTGGATGGGTCGGTGAAAACATCCGCACCAGAAACTTCAGATCCTGTACCTGCTGTAGTAGGAACGCAAATTAAAGGAAGTATTGGCCCGGGTATGCGATCATCTCCAACATAATCCAGAGGGCTGCCCCCATGCGCCAGAACCTTGGCAACAATCTTTGCCATATCCATATTGCTGCCACCGCCAACACCACAAACACCATCAGGGCCAAAAGCTTTGGCAGCTTCGATGGCTTTTAATACTGCAGGAAGCGTGGGTTCGGGTTCACCGCCATCGAACACCTCTACAATGATGCCTGCATTTAATAGAGGCGTGATCACCTTCTGGGCAATTTCAAATTTGAGTAAGGTTTTATCTGTAAGAAGAAAAATACGCTTTAAACCCATGCGTGATGATAGCTCGCCTGCCTCATTTACTGCGCCCCAACCAAACACCAATTCTCCTGCTCCATGAAATCGCCATACAGTTCTCATATTTTCTCCTTTAATGGCAGAAGTAAAAATGTCATTGTGTTGCTATATTATCTTCAACCCAAGAAGAAAATCATAAAGATCGGACAAATTATCATGAACAATCCAATTCGCATAGGAATCGTCACGGTGTCTGATCGGGCAAGCCTAGGAGTTTATCAAGACCTAGGCGGCCCCGCTATCAATAACCTTTTGCACGAAATACTCTCATGCAACTTCGAAACTGTCGCAAAAATAATCCCAGATGAGCAACCATTAATCGAATCGACACTCAAAGAATTATGTGATGTCGAAAAGTGCTGTCTGGTAGTAACAACAGGCGGAACCGGACCCGCAAAAAGAGATGTAACGCCCGAGGCAACAGAAGCAGTCTGCGACAAGATCCTCGATGGGTTTGGCGAACAAATGCGAGCGATCTCGCTTAAGATTGTCCCCACCGCAATTCTTTCGCGACAAATCGCAGGCATTAGGGGTAGCAGTCTTATCATCAATCTGCCCGGAAAACCCTCTGCGATTCGCGACTGCTTGCTCGCGGTTTTTCCCGCTATCCCTTACTGCATCGATTTGATTGATGGGCCTTTTCTTACCACCCACGAAAGCATCGTAGTGGCTTTCCGACCAAAAAACAAATAGGCCCTCCAATGTACATCGATCTGAATTGCGATCTCGGCGAAGGCTTTGGTAACGACTTCGAGTTATTACCTTTGATCACTTCCATTAACATCGCCTGTTGCAGGCATGCGGGCTCACCTGGGCAGGTTTTAGAATTACTACAACATGCCAAGAACCACAAACTCAACGTGGGGGTTCACCCGGGGTTCAACGACCCGGAAAATTTCGGACGCTTGGAATCCAACCTTTCTGAACATCAAATATTTACAGAATGCCTTTTCCAAGTCGGGGCATTAGTTGCACTAG
>QWPF01000117.1 GCA_003671255.1 Planctomycetota bacterium
TTACATCCACCAGGGTTTATCCTGCACACTTAAGTTTTCCAACTGGTTTTGCTGCGGATTTTCAGGCCCGGTTGCTTAAATCGATCGACCCCACTTCGGTTGGATTTGTTTTTCAAGATCTTCGCGCAAGGTTTCAACAATCGAGCCAGTCGGGCACGGATTTCTCTGGGCTTTTCGTAGGCTTCAGCTTTTTTCTCATCCTCTCTGCTTTAATTCTTGTTGCACTGCTCTTTCGCTTGCACCTTGAACGCAGGGCCTCGCAGGTGGGCACAGTTCTTGCCCTTGGCGCTACCCAAAAGCAAGTTGCGCATTTGTTGCTTCTGGAAGGCTTGCTTGTTGCTGGGTTGGGTGTGCTATTGGGTTTAGGCGTTGCTTGTGTTTATGCAATAGGGTTACTGCAATATCTGAAATCCAATTGGCCTGATAACTCGCTTCAACAAATCCTTAAATTACACATTCCATTTAAAACTCTTTGCATGGGATTTGTCTTAGCTTTTCTAATGAGTGCAGTAGCTATTTTTCGAACTTCACGAACCTTAGTGAAAACATCGGTACTGACTTTAATCAAAGGTGGATATCTTGACTCAACTGTTTTAATTTCCAAAAAGCCTCTTTCACTTGTGATTTATGGCTCCGTATTTCTGGTGCTAGGTTTAGGTATGCTTTTTCTTCCCTCGAGCCAGGATCATGAATTAAAAGCCCTGAAGTTTTTTGGGGCTGGGGGGCTAGCGCTTACCTCGGGTTTGTTTTTCCTTGGCGCATTCTTGCGCTATGTCCATAAAATCATGGTTTTTGGCAATGGGCTTGATGGTTTGACTCGGCTTGCTTTACGAAACATGGCGCGTAATAAAACCCGATCACTTCTTACCGCAGGCCTTCTTTCCAGCGCTGCCTTCCTCATTATTGCGGTTGAACCATTCAGAAAAGAAGCTGATAGCAACACGGGTAAAAATTCTGGTACAGGCGGTTTTAGCATTGTCGTAGAAACAAATATTCCGGTGCTTTCCGGTCTTGATGGCCCTTCGGGGATCGAAACCATTCTCGATGGTGTGCAAAAAAGTAATCGGGGAAATCCACAACGCGCTAGGCAGCAAGTTGATCGATTCAAAAATGTGCTTAAGGATGTTCAGGTTTACAGCTTAAGGTTCAATCCTGGCGATGATGCAAGTTGCTTGAACCTTTTTGCACCCTCTAAACCCAGAATTTTAGGTGTGCCCAATTCCCTGCAACAACGAGGCGGGTTTTTGTTTTCTGCCACCTCTGAAGCAAAGGAAAATCCTTGGAATCTTCTCGATTCCAGTAACCCGCTTGTAAATGCTTTTGTTGAAAAAAATACTGTTGAATGGATGATTCATTCTGGGTTGGGTAAAGATTATAAAATCCAGGATGGGTCTGGGAAAGATGAGCTTCTTAAGTTTGCGGGGCTGTTTCAAGGCTCTGTTTTTCAAAGCGAAATCCTCATAGGTGAATCGCAATTTTTGAAATTCTTCCCCCAGCAGCAAGGCTATCAGTATTTTTTAATTGATGCAGATTCTAAAGACCTTTCCGAAATCGAAGAAGCTTTTAAAATCGGCCTCTCCGACTATGGTGCCAAAGTTTCTAAAACCAAAGATCTTGTCGAAAGATTTGCATCTGTCGAAAATGCTTACTTATCAATGTTTCAGGGGCTTGGTACCATTGGGTTGTTAATAGGCACCATGGGCGTTGCTGCGGTGCTAGCACGCTCGGTTTGGGAACGAAGGGCAGAGCTAGGGTTACTTTCCGCCCTTGGGTTTACTCAGGGCGATGTTGTACTTGTAATGGTATTGGAGCATGCTTTGCTTTTGTTCCTAGGGTTGGGGATTGGTACCCTTGCTGCACTGGTCTCTGTACTTCCGCTTGAACATTCCACAGCAACCCGCTGGGGTGTTCTTGCTTTGTTGCAAGCTGGTATGTTTTTCTTTGGGTTGATGGTTTGCATTGCAAGCCTTTGGTCGATTCGCACAAATAATTTTGTCGCAGCCATGCGTAAAGAGTAACTTTAGCTCAAAGAGTAAGTTTTAACAGGAGTTGGTTCATGCAGAAAAATTTTGGTTGGTTGTTCTATGTCATTCTTGCAGGCCTTGCCTGGGGTACTTATGTTCCCATTGTTTTTTATGGTGGCAGAGAATTAACCACAGAGCGTGGCACCATGGGCGGCAGGTTGACTTCCATCCTTTGCGTTGGCATGGCTTATTTTGTACTTGCGGTTCTCATCCCATTGGTATTGTTTCTGACCAAGCAGCAAGCTTGGCCACAAATGAAAAAGACTGGTTTGATTTTCTCCGGGCTTGCAGGAGTTATGGGCGCGCTTGGCGCGATTTCCGTGATCTTTGCTTCTAAAGCGGCTGTTGATGCTGCTAATGCCTTGGGCCAGCCAGAAAACACTTATCGCATTTATATCGCCCCTCTGATCTTTGGCCTTGCTCCTGTAATCAACACCTTGGTTAGCCTTTTCTGGCATCCAAAACCTGATCAGCCTTGGCATTTTGGTTTGGAGAAAGTGCCTGGCTATAAGTTGTTCCTTGGTATTATTCTTGTAGGTGTAGGGGCGTTTTTAGTTCTTTACTCCAAGGAAGTTTCTGAAATTAAACCCGCTGCTCCAATAGTTGCACCTTCTACTTCTGCTGTTGCTGAAGATAAAGCAGTTGAGAAAGTGGAGTTCGTCTCTGAGTGGATCTTTTTTGTTGTCTTGGCGGGCCTTGCGTGGGGCACTTATGTCCCGATCATATTTTATGGCGGGTTGGAACTAACTGGAAAACCGGGTGAATTAGGCGGCAGGCTCATGTCAATTCTTTGCGTTGGATTGGCTTACTTCTTGATGGCGGTGCTAATTCCTGCAGGGCTTATGGGGGCTGGAATTCCAAGCTTTGCATGGCCTTCCAAATTAAGTACCCCAGGCTTGGTGTTTTCAAGCCTTGCGGGCGTTGCGGGAGCAGTTGGTGCCATTTGTGTGATTTTTGCCTCTAAGGCTGCGGTGGATTCTGCAAAGAAAAGTGGGTTGCCTCCTGCTTCTTTCAGGGTTTACATCGCTCCTTTGATTTTTGGCCTCGCACCCGTGATCAATACTCTCGTTAGCCTGCTATGGCATCCCTCGAAAAACGGTGATTTCCTCCACTTTGGTATGGAGCATACTCCGGGGCCTTTGCTTTGGATCGGCATTATTTCCGTGGCTTCAGGTGCATTTTTGGTTCTCCTTTCCAAGGAGCAATCCGAAGTCCAAGCTGGCCCTCCTGCTGCAAAGCCCAACTCTGCCCCAGCTAGGTGAACCTTATGAATCAGGATGAATTGATAGCTTCATTCCAGGGTGTGCTTGCACACCTCTGGATGATTCGAACCTTCCTTAAGCATGCGGATGAAATTCAAGACGATGAAAATATGCTTGAAGTTCCCAGAACCCTGTTTGATTACATTCGTGCCACCGAACCCGCTTATCAGCGTGCCGATTGGGCCGACTTTTTTCACAGGCTTAATGGCAAGTTCAGCCGTTTAAAAAAAGCTAACATCTACTATCAGGAAAACTTCAAAACATTCTCGGATCATACTAATTTTCAAATGGCTGCAAGTTCTTTGGCTGCTTGTGTAAGTAGGCTCCAAGAATTGCTCACTTTAGTCGACAAACTGCCTCAGCAACCCTTACCTTCTTCGGATCCAACTGTCTAAAATATACTTTTCCTGCACCAATTTGTTCATCATATCAAGCGGCAGATCTTGCAGGTTTTGCGTTGCCTTCCAAGAGTCTTGCAATCGCGAAACGATCTCGCTTCTGGCCATGGGTAGGTTAATTAAAAATTGTTCATGCACCCGATCGAGGCGGTATTCTGGCTGCCTTGCAGGATGCTTTAAATAATTTGGGATCATTCCGATATTGAAATCATAAAGGATGGATCCATGATGCAAAATGAAAACGCTTTTTCGTTGTTGGGCATTACCCGAGAACTTGTTATTATCCCAAGCCAGATCGCTGGTGCCATCATGTGTAATACCAGAAATACCTAAAGAGCTTGCGATTTGTTCCATGATGCTGACATAAGAACTTTTGATGGTTGCCAAACCAGGCCGGATATCGGTTCGAAGAATAAGGGAAAAAAGCAAGCAGCCTTTTCCAAGTAAAACCGTACCCCCTCCGCTAGATCGCCTTAAAATAGGCACCTTGGCTTTTAGGCATTTATCTTCTTTTACATCGTCATGAAATATGCCGCCAGAGCCTAGAACTACAGTGTTTTCTTCAATTTCCCAGATGCGCAGGCATTCGTCCAACTGCCCCAGTTCAGCCTGAAGCAAAAGCGCCTCATCGAACGCAAGGTTTTCGTGGGGATCAGCAAAAGTTTTATCGAGGAATAACATTTTCTTTTTCAAAGGTTCAAGTAATCCGCCCGCTTGTTGCCATGCTTCTAACCCGCCACGAATAGCAAAAGATTTCGAAAACCCAATGCCTCTAAGATGCTTGGCCCAACTGGCCGCGCTCGCATCATCCGGTCAGGCACAATAAAAAAACACCCAGCTATTTTTATCAATGTCTGAAGCCCAGGAATTAATCTCTTCAGCATTTGCTTCTAAATTTATTGCGTTACAAATTTTCCAATTGCTCTGCTGCTTACTGCTCTTGCTTCTAATATCTAAAATGCAACAACTTGTGTCATTGTTGTTTATTTCAAATGCCTCTGCAGCAGTTATTCTAAGGCTCAAGGGGTTGATCAAGGTTGGCTTTCTGCATAGGGATTAAATTCGCAAAGGTGCAAAATGTTCTCCGGAACAAACTGTTTCCTGATTCCTAGGGATGATTCTAGTTCCAACTGTGCAAACGATTGTTGTAAAAGCTTTCCTTCATGCTTTTTTCCGTGCTCCTCTAGAATTACTTCTCTGCCTAATAATCCCATCCCCAAAACCCACTCTCTTTCAAGCGTTTGCAATTCCCCTACAAGTAATTGCTGGTAAATCTCATCAAGGTTTGAAAGAAGTCGTTTGGCGATTTCATGGGTGTTTAATGGGTGTGGCGTGAATTGCTGCATCGAAGTGGCAAAAGGTAATCCTAAACCTGCAAATTCACTTGGAGTTTGCAAAACATTCAGGCCAATTCCAACAATGATTCCGCTGGATTGCTCAATCAAAATACCGCTGATTTTTCTGCCATCCACCAGAATATCATTGGGCCATTTTATACTTGCCCTGATGCCAAGGAAATCTTGAATCGTGTTGCATACAGCAACTGCAGCCCAAGCAGTAAGTATTGCGGGTCGCCTCAAAAAATCTGGGGGAAACAACAGTACCGAAAGTAAAACCGATTGCCCTTTGCTGGCATTCCAAACCCGCCCATGCTGGCCTCTGCCATAGGTTTGGCTGTCTGCAATTATTGCCAACCCATCGTTTGATTTTTCACCAGAATGGGCTGCAGCATGATTCGAGGTGCTATCAAGTTCATCGAAGTGCCAGGTTAATTTCCCAATCACCTTGTGGTCTAGTTTCCAGATGCTTGTTGGCTTCGTTGGCGTCATGAAAAATTGTAATCCAACGCTAAATCTAATGCAGGGGCAGAGTGCGTGATTGCGCCTATGCTTATCCGGTCAACTCCTGTTAACGCTACTTCCCGTACATTTGCGATGGTTATTCCGCCCGAGGCTTCAAGCAAAACATCGGGCGCTACTGCATTTTTACGCTGTACCGCCGCTTTCATATCTTCATTACTCATGTTATCCAGAAGAATAATCGTGGGGGATGATTGTAACGCACATTCAAACATTTCCAAATTATCCACTTCGATCTCGATATCCCATGTGCCGGGAAAGTATTGCCTCGATAACAAGATTGATTTCCGAATCGCAACCGGCCCGCCACCCAAAGCCGCCAAATGATTATCTTTGATTAATATCCCATCGGATAAATTCATGCGGTGATTGCAACCCCCGCCACATCTTACTGCATATTTATCAAGGTATCTCCAACCAGGAGTCGTTTTTCGGGTGTCTAAAATTTTAGCGGGAAGATCATGCACCTTGGCAACAAATTTTGCGCTGAGAGTTGCTACTCCTGAAAGTCGCTGCATGAAATTTAAAATGATTCGCTCAGCAGATAAAATGCCCCGCATCGGGCCCTGAATTTTTGCTATCACACTTCCATGCTTTAAGGCTTCACCATCTTTCATAAGGGAAAACCACTCAGCTTCAGGGGCAATTTTTCGCAGCACCCTTTCGCCCGCCTCGATTCCTGAAAGTATGCCATCGGCACGACCTACCAAGGTTGCTTTTCCGATTAAATCCGCAGGTAATGTGGCTTTGCTGGTCAAATCCCCTGAAGAATCGATATCTTCAGCGATTGCCATTTCAAGTAATTGGGTGAAAGCCTTGTCTTCAAAGGTATTAAAGGGCATTTGTTAGGCCTCATTAGAAAAGACATTACTCAAAGTATTTTACAGCGTTTTTGAAAATAGCGAGACCCTCGCCCTCTTTTTGCAAACCGTTACGCGTCCAGCTCGGGTGTTGAGTTGGTAATACATGCCTTTCAGGGTGGGGCATCAAGCCAAGAACCCTGCCAGATGGGTCGCAAAGGCCTGCGATGTTTCCTTGGGAACCATTAGGGTTATGCGGGAAACCATCGAGCTTGCCTTGAGGGTTGACATAGCGAAGTACAACTCTGCCTGATTTTTCAAGGCCATCGAGCATCCATTCTTCGCGGGATACGAAACGACCTTCGCCATGAGCAGTGGGAACATAAAGAGAGGAAATGCCCTCAAGAAAGGGGCAGTTATCAGGTCGAACTTCAAGGTGGACCCATCGGGTCTCGAATTTACCCGAAGTATTGTGAGCTAAAGTGGCAACCGGGCCCTCTTCATCAGGTTGTACAATAAGACCAGCTTTAAGAAGTACTTGGAAGCCATTGCAAACTCCAAGGATGAGTTTTTCGGAGTCCCGAAAGGCTCGGAGTTCAGAATGAAGAAAATGGGTAAGCTGTGATGCCAGTATTTTGCCTGCTGCGACATCATCGCCATAGGTAAAACCGCCGGGGATCACAAGGATTTGGAATTGCTTAAGTAGTGAGGGGTTTTCCCTAAGTTGAAGAATATGGATGCGTTCTGGTCGGGCGCCAGCCTTTTCAAATGCGAAGTGAGTTTCCATATCGCAATTAGAACCGGGCGCACGCAGAATGAAAACCTTTGGAGAAGCCATGTTATGGTTACCCTAAATCCAAGAAATAAACCCATTGTTATTTTAGAAAAAGCTGGAGGCTTAAAAAATATTATGCAGGAAAGATGAAGAGAAACAGCATTAAAATGCCTTAAAAATGAATGCTTTAAAAAATATTTATTCCAAGTGTTGACTCCAAGGAAATGAAGCCTATACTCAAATTATCCTCATAACTGAGGAAATAAGAAATGTCGAGGCATCGGAGTGAGCGAAAGCAAACCGAGATGATTAGGCAGTGTGACCTTTGGTCACATTTAACGGATCTTTGACAATTCGATGATTATAGCCAAATAGCGAGGATGTGTCTGCTTAAAGTTAGGTAGACGCAATCCTTGCGAGTTATGAAGAAATTCATAACCTTTCAAGTTCTTTGAGCTAAACCAAAATTTTAAGCGAACATCAGACTCTTCTGCGATTTGAACCGGTGAAACTTTCGCATGTCGAAAGTGGATCCGTTATTCAGAAGCCTTCGGGCTTCACGCATATATTATTGAAGGGTTTGATCCTGGCTCAGAATGAACGTTGGCGGCGTGGATTAGGCATGCAAGTCGAACGAGTCTCTGGGGGGTAACTCCTAGAGGAAAGTGGCGAAAGGGGCAGTAATGTATGGGTAACCTACCTTGAGGTCCGGGATAGCCATTCTAACGGATGGGTAATACTGGACGGCCTGAGTTGTCGGCATCGATAATTTAGTAAAGGTTACGCCTCGAGAGGGGCCCATATGATATTAGCTAGTTGGTGAGGTAATGGCTCACCAAGGCAAAGATGTCTAGCGGGTGTGAGAGCACGACCCGCGTCATTGGCACTGAGACACTGGCCAAACTCCTACGGGAGGCTGCAGTCGAGGATCTTCGGCAATGGACGAAAGTCTGACCGAGCAACGCCGCGTGTGCGATGAAGGCCTTCGGGTTGTAAAGCACTGTCGAGGGGAAACAAGCCGTAAGGTTGAGTGACCCCTGGAGGAAGCACGGGCTAAGTTCGTGCCAGCAGCCGCGGTAAGACGAACCGTGCAAACGTTATTCGGAATCACTGGGCTTAAAGGGCGCGTAGGCGGGTGATCAAGTCAATGGTGAAATCCTCCAGCTTAACTGGAGAAGTGCCTTTGATACTGATTGTCTAGAGGGAGGTAGGGGCATGTGGAACTTCAGGTGGAGCGGTGAAATGCGTAGATATCTGAAGGAACGCCAGTGGCGAAAGCGATGTGCTGGACCTCTTCTGACGCTGAGGCGCGAAAGCTAGGGGATCAAACGGGATTAGATACCCCGGTAGTCCTAGCCCTAAACTATGGGTACTAGATTGTGGACTTTCATGGGTTCACAGTCGAAGCAAAAGTGTTAAGTACCCCGCCTGGGGAGTATGGTCGCAAGGCTGAAACTCAAAGGAATTGACGGGGGCTCACACAAGCGGTGGAGCATGTGGCTTAATTCGAGGCTACGCGAAGAACCTTATCCTGGAATTGACATATGTGAAAACGGTAGGAAGTAATTGCCGGAAACGGCCAATGAACGGTATCCAATCCGGAACTTACCACAGGTGCTGCATGGCTGTCGTCAGCTCGTGTCGTGAGATGTCTGGTTAAGTCCGATAACGAGCGCAACCCTTGTCTCTAGTTGCCAGCGAGTAATGTCGGGAACTCTAGAGAGACTGCCGGTGTCAAACCGGAGGAAGGTGGGGATGACGTCAAGTCCTCATGGCCTTTATGTCCAGGGCTGCACACGTGCTACAATGGCGTATACAGAGGGACGCAAAATCGCAAGATCAAGCAAATCCCAAAAAGTACGCCCCAGTTCAGATTGCAGGCTGCAACTCGCCTGCATGAAGTTGGAATCGCTAGTAATCGCGGGTCAGCAACACCGCGGTGAATGTGTTCCTGAGCCTTGTACACACCGCCCGTCAAGCCACGAAAGGGAGGGGCATCCGAAGTCGCCACACTAAGTTGGTGCCGAAGATGAAACTCCTGATTGGGACTAAGTCGTAACAAGGTAACCGTAGGGGAACCTGCGGTTGGATCACCTCCTTTCTAAGGAGACCTCTAATACTCTTTTGTATTAGTAATTTTCCTATCATGAGACACATTATTTCGCTTTTTGGCAATCATCGAATTTAAAAGAAACCCCGTTCTCCCTTGGGAGAGCGGGGTTTTTATATTATACTACTAACACTATGATTGAACCTGATTTCATTTCCATTCTCCGTTGCCCCATGAATCCCGACAATCCCGTTGTCGAGGTCGAAAATGGTTTGCAATGCACTTCCTGTAAAACTATCTTCCCCATTAATAATGGCATCCCTTGCTTCCTAGCTGATGAAGCTATTCTTCCTAATAATGCCAGGACTCTTAACGATCTTCCTTGCCGTAAACTTAAACACAAAACTCCCTGATTGCCCTTTTTTTCTACATC
>QWPF01000118.1 GCA_003671255.1 Planctomycetota bacterium
CTGGTCCTGCAAGTTTTTATGACCAGTTTTACGACCCATGACCACTGCTTTTTCAAAGTAGCTTTCCGATTCAGCATCTTGGCCCTGCTGAACGAAAGCCTTACCTACCTGCACCATAAGAAACGGGGCATGCTGTGGTAGGCCCGATACAGCAATATCAAGATAATCTGCGCCTCGAGCCAGTTCTTTTTTTTGTTCTAAAAGTGCAAGGCCCAGATCTTTAACAAACAAGAAGTCGAAGTCTGCCAAGCTTCGAGGTGGGTTTTGAAAAAAAATACTGCTAGTCATATCAGAATACAAAAACCGCTTGATTCCCCATGCAGTCTGATCATCCTTTTCGTGGGCGAGATGCCTTTCAACAACAGCGATGGCATTCATTTTTATAACGGGGTCTGTAAGCAGGGGAAAACCAACCTTGGCTTTCATTTCGGGGTGGCCTGCCAACGCCAACGACCACGAAGCATACAGATACTTCCCCGCCAATTGATCTTCTGAAACATGATTAGTGTTAAGATTTTTGAGGAGTAGAACACCAGCGCCTACAATGTTTTTGTCATGAAGTGCAAGCACCGCTCTCCAATAACGAGTACCAACATTAAGGGAAGGCTTGAGCTTATCAACCAAGGAAAGCAACCTTAAAGCTTCTGCAGCTTTTTCATCACTGGGCTTTCCGGAAATAAGGAGTGATTCAACTCGGTCAAGGCATAGATCGCAATCAACCAGAGCCATGGTTTCCGGATCGGTCTCAAGTTTTATGGGATCTAGGTCTGCGTGAAGTTTCCAATAGTTATTGCGAGCGAGGCTGTTTTGCGGATCAAGTTGCAACGCTCTTTTGAAAGCCATCAGTGCATTTTTTTGCTGCCCAAGCTTGGCAAAGCTCATGCCTCGAAAAACATGCTTCAGAATTCTTAAGGCGGGTAGTATGCGCATGGTGTAGACAAAAAATAAGGCTATCGGTGCAAGGAACCCAAGGGTTCGTAATGGAACATGATCCATGGTTAGGATACCAAGTGCAAGGCCGAGTAACGAGCTGAAAGCACCAATTTCGATTTCTGATTCCTCTGCTAGGCCACAAAATGTCAGAATGTAAAACAAGGGAAGAAAAGCGATCAATTGCAATGAAAACAACTGTGGATGTTTGAGAATTAATGGGTTTTCGTTCCAAGGTGAAGCGCTAAGGAAATAAGCAATCGCAGCACATAAGCCTGCTGCGACAGCAAAAATAATCCCGAGGCGAATGTTAGGTGCTTTTACTTTTCTAACACTGAAGAAACTAAGGCCAAGTGCGCCGCCCAGCCCCACGCAAGAAATCAACAATTTAGAATCTGAAGGGACAGCAACAAAAACGCCAAGGGCAGTACCCAGTAATATGCCATCAAATATCTTGCTGGAATTTTCGAGAACCAGAAAAAGAATGAAAGCAGCGGGGTTTTTGAGTCCTACTTTGAACTGGGCCCGTTGAGAAAAGACTCCTGCAATAAAAGCAAAAAGCAAGCCGCCCCAGGCAATGCCATTGAGTGTGAGAAATGTTGTAATAGGGGGGTTTTCCGAAATTCCAGATTGGAGGGCGCCATAAATAGCCAGACCCAGAAATATGCCCTTCAAAAAGTATTCAAGTACATGCGCGCGCATTATGCTACTACCCATCAAGAAAAGAGTTCATTATTCATGTTTTTATACTACAATTACAGTTCAATTACTTTTAATGCTTAAATATTCCCATAATTGTTTTTACCTTAATGCGCTTGATAAATGGAGTTTATTTTAATGAATCATCAAGAAATGATCGAAACCCTGTTAAAATCGCCCAATTGCACCTCTTTAAACAGCAGCGCTGCCCTAATTGAAAAGGCTCTTCTTCGCAACGAGGGCCAACTTAGTAATCGTGGTTCTTTTACTGTAAAAACAGGCACTCACACGGGGAGATCGCCCAAAGACCGTTATTTGGTTGATGAACCATCGATAAGTGCAGCCATCGAATGGGGGGCGGTCAATCAACCCATGAGCCCCACAGATTTTGATTCACTATTTTCTGCGACCATAAAAGCGCTTGGTTCAAAAGAAATATTTATGATCAAGGGTTCTGCATGCGCAGATAACAAGCATGCCATCGGGGTGAATGTAATCGCAGATTTGGCATGGCACAATTTATTCGCCCGCTGCATGTTTCGTAAACCGATCAAAAACTTCAAGGGGAAAACCCTCACCATCTTAGTTGATACCCATGCAACCAAAACGAATATCGTGCTAGATCTCACTAAAAATCTGGTAATTATTTCCGGTACTTCCTATGCAGGGGAGATCAAAAAAGCGGTGTTCAGCTTTCTTAATTTCATCCTGCCAGATCAACAAGTATTTCCCATGCATTGTGCTTCCACCATGGGAAGGGAAGGCGATGTATCGTTGTTGTTTGGATTATCTGGGACGGGAAAGACCACTCTCTCTGCGGACCCGGAGCGCCTTCTTATTGGCGATGATGAGCATGGGTGGTCGGAAAAGGGGATATTCAATTTCGAGGGTGGCTGCTATGCAAAGACCATCAAACTTTCTCCGAAAGCAGAGCCCCACATTTTCGATGCCCTTCAATTCGGGTCGGTACTTGAAAATGTTCCACTCGATGCAGAAACCCGCCTCCCTGATTTCTTCGATGGCTCGTTGACTGAAAACACCAGAGCAGCTTATCCTCTCGATCTGGTTCGCGATATCTGTCCAGATTCCATGGGCGGGCATCCCAAAAATATCTTTTTCCTCACCTGTGATGCCTTTGGCGTTCTCCCACCACTTAGCAGACTCAACGAATTTCAAGCTATGTATCATTTCCTGTCGGGATATACCGCCAAGGTTGCAGGCACCGAGCAGGGAGTCAACGAACCCTCCGCCACTTTCAGTTCCTGCTTTGGTGCGCCTTTCATGCCCAGACATTCTTCGATTTATGCAGGGCTACTGCAAAAGAAACTGCAAACCCATCATTGCAAAGTTTGGCTAATCAACACCGGTTGGCGTGGCGGTAAACCAGGCGTGGGCCACCGTTTCCCTATTCAAGTAACTAGAGCATTATTATCAGGCGTCCTGCATGGGAACTTCGATTCCATTGCTTTTACGAAAGATTCTTCTTTTGGCCTTGAGGTGCCCACTACCTGCCCCGGTGTGGAAAAAGAAATGCTCAATCCAATGCTCGCATGGAATAACCAAGCTGATTACCATGCAAGTGCCAGCAAGCTTTCTAGTTTGTTCGAAGCGAATTTTAAAAAGTTTGCAGGAAAGGTCGCACAGGAAGTTTGTAATGCGGGCCCCAAGACATCTTAAAATAAGTCTTATAGATGCTGATCTATCCAATGAACCAATTTTGATTCGCCCCAGCGAATTCCACCTTTGCCATCGGAACCTAAAAATCCCAGATGACCACCCCGATTTTGAATCGAAATCGAAACACAATCTGGCGCATCCAGCTTTTCAAAAGGCCCAACGGAGATGAAGGGATCATCCCTTGAAGTAAGTATCAAAGTTGGAACATTAATGTTTTTGATGAATTTTTCGGAAGAGCATTCTTCGTAATAATGTTCTGCACAATCATATCCCGCCCGGGGCGCAGTGTAGTATTCATCAAACAGGCGGATCGACATGTTGGAAGGGAATTTCAATGGGGGCAGATCTGGGAAATAGCGCTGCCGCTTTTTTGCTTCTTGTATCAGATAAAACAAAAAATGGCTTTCATAGATTCGGTTTTCCTGCTTCCCTATCAATTCTGAACATTGCATCAGATTGATGGGAGGGGCCATGGCTGCCACTCCTGCGAGACCGTTTAAATCCCCCACTTCCCCTGCGGTTTTTAATATCAGATTCCCACCCAACGAAAAACCCACTAAAAATATTGGTGAGGGATCCACCACATTTTGGAAAAACTCCATCACCTTCCGAATATCATCAGACCTGCCAGCATGATATGACCATCTTGCCAAATGCAAGCCGGGCCCTGCTCCTCGTTGATTTATTCGTATCACCCTGCAACCACGCCTATACAACCTCTCCCCAACACGAACCACATGGCTTGATCGATGGCTTCCAGTCAATCCATGAACCAAAATCGCTATGGGATTCCCTACAGTCCATGAAACAGGCTTGCTATCTAATACCAGAATTGAATCGCCATCGCTTACAGGTACAATCACTTCCTTTGAAGGGAATTCAGGCGGGGTTTTATCCGTAAGTGAACCAAGTAAAGTCTGAAGATGGCGGTTACCCATCAAAGAAAAAGGTCGGAATTCATCATTTAAAGAGAAGCTAGCTTTTGCCAACTCGGCCTTCTTATCCAAATACATAATTAACCCTTGCGACAATAAATCCCAATGACCTATTAGTTTATAGGAAAATATCTTAAACTCGAACTGAAATGTTTCCAAGAAGTTCACCTTTTTCAGAAGAATCGTAATTATAGGGGTCATTCACAATGGGTAATTCAACCGAAGATCTTACCGGATTGGGATTTAGATTGCCTGCAGAATGGGAAGATCACACCGCTACCTGGCTTTCCTGGCCTCACGAACCAAGCGACTGGCCCGGAAAATTCCCCGCCATCCCTTTTGTCTATTCCGAAATTGTCAAAAATATCGCAGCATTCGAACTTGTTAAAATTATTGTCCCCAATCAACATTCCGCAGATGCTGTTTCTCATCTCCTTTCCGAAAACGCCGCCAATCTCGACAACATTACTTTTATCCTTGCACCCACCAATCGCTCTTGGATTCGCGACTACGGCCCCTTATTCCTTAAAGATAAGCATGGCAATAAAACCATCCTCAATTTAGGCTTCAATGGCTGGGCCAAATACGACAACTTTAATTTTGATGATGATATCCCCAAAGTCGTTGCTGCCAAACTCAACCACCCAATCTGGCAACCCAAACATAACAACATCCAACCAATCCTCGAAGGAGGCAGTATCGATGTTGATGGCCAAGGCACCCTTCTCACCACCGAAGAATGCCTGCTTTCCAAAACTCAGGAACGCAATCCAGGCTTCACCAAACAAGATTACGAAACTTTCTTCGCTAACTATCTAGGGGTTAAAAAAGTTCTCTGGCTAGGCAATGGCATCGCAGGAGACGACACCCATGGGCATGTTGATGACCTTGCAAGATTCATCGCACCCGGAAAAGTAATCGCCATGATTGAAGAAAACAAATCTGATATCAATTATCAACCCTTGAAGGATAATCTTTCAAGGCTTCAATCCATGACCGATGCCCAAGGGAACAAGTTGCAAGTGTTCGAACTTCCCATGCCAGCACCTATTGTTTTTGCAGGCCAACGCCTGCCCGCAAGTTATGCCAACTTTTATATAGCCAACGGCATCGTGCTTGTGCCTACATTCAATGATCCAAACGATCGAATTGCATTAAACATGCTTTCCCAATTGTTTCCTACCCGTAAGATTGTCGGTATACATTGTGGGGATCTGGTACTGGGGTTGGGCACGCTACACTGCCTTAGCCAGCAGCAACCTGCTTAAAGGGAAAATAAGCTTATGCGCACCATGCGGGCAGCGGTACTAAGAGATTTTTCCCTGGGCATTCAATTGGAAGACATGGCCATTCCAGAGCCCAAGCCCAATCAAGTTTTAGTTCGTATCCTCGCTTCAGGCATTTGCCATACCGATCTTCATGCCATCAACGGCTCATGGGATAGAAAACCTATTCTTCCGCTTATTCCAGGCCATGAAGGCGTGGGAGTCATTGAGGCTTTAGGTTCTAAAGTAACAGGCTTTACCCTCGATCAAAAAGTTCTCATCCCATGGATTGGCAGAACCTGCAGAACTTGTTCTTTCTGTTTTAATGGGATCGAGAACTATTGCGAGAAGCAATTCAACACGGGTTATATCATCCCAGGCACACATGCTGAATACACTGCTGCAGATTTTCGCTACATCGTTCCACTTGCAAACGATATCGACCCAATACAAACTGCACCCCTGGCATGTGCTGGCCTTACCGCTTTTGAAACCATCAAACAATTGCGATCTAATGAAAATCAAACACTTTTAATCATGGGCGTGGGCGGAGTGGGCCATCTTGCAATTCAGTATGCTAAAGAGTTTTTCACACGCATCATTGCAATCGATCCCTCTGCAATTCGTATTGAGCAAGCCAAACTTTTAGGCGCAGAAACTTATTCCCCAGAAGAATGGCTCTCCCTTAATTCCAAACCTTTAATTGATGCTGCTGCGGTCTTTGCTGCAGACCCAAGAGCGGTTACCGATTCAATAAATGCATTAAAGAATGGCGGCACTCTTGCTTTAGTGGGATTGGGAAAGCATAAAGAATTGTCATTGCCTTGGTTTGAACTGGTCACCCGGGGAATTCGTATTCTGGGTTCGCATGTCGGGCCGATTTCCACCCTGAAAGAAGTTGTGGAATATCATCATCTAGGCAAAGCCAAAGTCTTGGTTGAATCTAGGCCACTCGCAGATATTCACCTTGCTATGGCAGACCTTGCTGCAGGAATAAACAACTCTCCAAGACTCGTCCTAGTTCCATGATTACTTTCACCCCAAATAAAATCACCCATCATTCTTTGGAAGGTTGAAGCCCGATTAGTCCAAAAGTTTCCGTTTTAACTAGACTTACCCTCTAATCCAACTACCCTAAAGATTGATTAGTTCCACTTGGCCTTAGGTGCAATATGAGCAGATTGACCCGTACTTTCGTTGCGATTTTCTTGATTTTACCCCTAGGCGGATGTGGCAGTGAAGATAAAGCAGATAACGGCGCAAGCGGTGTAGCGTTCCACAAAGGATATGTTGCCTCAAAAAACAGCGAGTGGAGTTCTGCAATCCTTCATTTCACCAAAGCAATTGAATTAGACCCTAACTATATAAATGCCTACAACCACCGTGGGTTTGGATTTAGCAAACAGGAACAATACCTTGAAGCCATTGCTGATTTCACTAAAGCTGTCGAACTAGCCCCCAAGTATGCGGATGCCTATTACAATCGTGGACTTGCATTTGGAAAGCAGCAGAAATTTTCCGAGGCCATTGATGATTTCACTAAAACTATTGAACTGGATCCCAAACATGCAAACGCATATGGCAATCGTGGAGATTCATATAAAGCATTAAGCAAAACCATGGAAGCAGATGCTGACTTTGCTAAGGTAAAAGAATTAAGAAAATAACCAATTATCAGTCGAACCTAGTACCAATTAAAGCTGGGAAGAATTTTTAGTACTCACATAAAGTTAAAAACTTCAAGTTAAGCGTGCATTAAAAATAGCGAATATTTAACTAGTGTTCCTAATTGAAACCATTCCCGCAATCTTGAACAATAAGATTTTCTAACGCATCATAAACCAAAATGTTACAATCATTTTATGGCATTTATAAAATTAGACATTCTTTGCGTTTTGATTTAATAGAGATCAAAAACAATTTTAATTTTTGGAATACATTCCATGGAAATCAAAGCCGTTTGCCCGACCTGCGCCAATGTTTATCAAATAAGCGAAAATCTAATCGGGAAGAAAATCCGCTGCAAGAACTGCCAAGCAGTTTTTGTGGCAGAGCTTAATCCCAAAGTCAAAATAGAAGATGAAGAACCGGTTGATGTGGAACCCGAAGAAACTAAAAATGAAAGATTAAGCAATGACGCTGCCCGCCTGCGAATGGCACACAAAAAAAAGATGCAAAAACAAAACCTTAACAAACCAAAAAGCCCGGCGATGATCCCTGCAATCTCTTACTTTCTTGGAGTAATATTCACATGTATTGTTCTCGTGGGTGGTGGTGGCACCCTTTGGTTTATTGCTAAAAATCAAATTAAAAATCAACCGGCAGATGCGGATGGCCAACTGAACACCGAACTTGATCAAACTGAATCAACTAAAAACCAAGCTGCAAATGTATCAGATCCAGAACTCGAAAAAATCATTGCTGAACTGGATCAGAAAGAACCAGGCTGGAGAATTGAAGAACTTGAAGCCAAACGCAAAGTTCTCACACCAGAGGAAAACTCCGCTTTAGTTATTAGTGAAAGTTATAAGTTGCTTGGTAATTTTGAACAAAGAAAACCTTTGTGGGAATTGGGGAAGCTTCCAGATCTAGATATGGTGGCCATCAAATCTTCTCCACAACAATTGTTAACCCCGCCATCAATCAACTTAATTAAAACCACCTTGGGTACTTTCCAACCCTCTCTTATTGAAGCTAGAAAGGTGGCTAAATTACCGCAAGGCCGTTTTGAAATTACTTATGCACCTAATATCGCAAATACTATTCTAACGCCCCTTGATGCGACCGGCGCCATTAGCCATTTGTTGACTATCGATGGGCTTATTCAAGCACAAGATGGCAAATCCCAACAGGCAATGGAATCAGCCCAGGCTATTTTCAATATAGCTCGTTCCGTTGGAGAGATTCCATTTCCTATTTCTTATCAAGTTCGAGGTAGGATTTGCGCTCAAAGCATTCGAATGCTGGAGCGAACCATTGCCCTAGGGGAACCTTCTAAAGATTCGCTCTCCCAATTTCAATCACTCTTGGAAAATGAAGCAAGTTTCCCTATGTTTCTGCACATCGCAAAAGCTAATCGGGCGTCGAATTACGCTGTCCTTTCATCTCTAAAAAAAGATAAAGACATGATAAAAAATTTGAAAGGAATTTTTGATTTGAAAGATGATGAAGCAATTGCAACAAAACTAGTTCTCGAGGAACCAACTATCTTATCTTGGTTGTTGAAATACAGTAATTCTTTGGTTGCGATCGCCAATCTTCCTCAACAAGATCAACAAAAAGCAGTCACAGAATTAGCCTTAAAACTTAATGAAAAAAACATGTTATTCGTGAAACTATTCACCTCCCCTCCTAAAAAAATATGGGAAACATCGCATTCAAATTTAGCCATTTTGAATTGCGCTATTACGAGCTTGGCAATGGAGCGCTACCGAATAACCAACGGTAAATGGCCCCGCAAATTGGACGAGTTGGTTCCCGAGTACCTTGCTAAACTTCCTACGGATCCTTTTAACGGTGAATCCTTGCTGGTAGGCACAATCCCAGGAGGATTGGTTATCTATTCCGTTGGCCCTGATCTTCAAGATAATAATGGGCTAGTCGACGATTTAAATCCCCTTAAGGAAGGTACCGACATTGGGTTTCGCCTTTGGGAAGTCCCCATGCGAAGACAACCAGCAAAGTAAATGGGACCAGAAATCTTTCTGAGACAATCAAATCTCTCAAAAAAACTTGTATTTGTTTTACCTCAGCTTTAATTTTTAGTTCCCCCAATAAGAGAAACCCGGGAAGAAATTGGCCCTGAAGGGGCCGTTCAACCATCCCGGGTAGTAGTTTTTCCCACATTGCTTTAGATGCACCATGCGTAAATTCAGCCGTTTTATTTTTGGCACTATCTTAATTCTTACCCCTAGGCGGATGTGGCAGTGAAGATAAAGCAGATAACGGCGCAAGCGGTGTAGCGTTCCACAAAGGATATGTTGCCTCAAAAAACAGCGACTGGAGTTCTGCAATCATTCATTTCACCAAAGCAATTGAATTA
>QWPF01000119.1 GCA_003671255.1 Planctomycetota bacterium
GAGGAATCAGTCTGCAAGGCAAGATGGGTCAGATCAAACATCAACCTGGCTTTGCCTGCTACATCTGCACCATTCGCAATATTTACTGGTTGTTTTGCTTCAACTTTGGGTTTTGGTTTCCGCGACCATTCTTCAGCAACGGCAAGGTTTTGCTCTAGCTCTCGAACACTAGTAAAATATTCATCCAACTTAGACTTATCAAGCTTACCCAATACGGGCGTTATTGCTTTTGCTTGTTCCGAAACTGAATCAAGAATACTTCGTCCATCCCGAAGCCTCTGAATTTGCGATTGAACTTCATCCGGCCTACCTTCCAAGAAAAGCCTTGCGAAAACGCTGGAAGGAAAACTATCGGAAGGCACGATGGCACCACTGCGTGTCCAAGATAGGCTGAAACCCTCGCAGGAAAGTGCGAGGCTAGGAAAGCGGGTTTTCCCACCAATAAATGATGCAGCATATTGATCAAGAGAAATGGAATTACGAAAACCAGCCCTGCGCTCTGGATGGGGTGCTGCAGTAAGGAAACTATAAATGGAATCATGGCTGGAACCAACATCTGGGTGTGAAAGCCCAGAAACCACAGTAAAATCATCTTTGAAAGGAGCCAAGGTTTCAAGATAAGGCGAAGGAGTGTAATTTTTGCCAGCTTCCTTGGGGAAGAAATTGGCAGGATGCAAGCTTAATGGAGTGCAAATGCAAACCATACGCCTTGGAATACCCGCTGCTGGGTTTTGAGCAAAAGCTTCAAGCCAAGGTAAAGCCAGCGTCACGCCCGTAGCTTTTAGGAAGTTCCTGCGCGTTGCTTTAGGGTTCATGTATATGCTTCCTTGGCTATTTATTGAGAAAGAAATCACTTGAAGTAATTTCATGGACCAGTGATTTAAAACCATAATTATTCGTGCGAATCTTTGCAACTATCGCTTCGATACCTGGTTGATCCGTTGGTTGCGGAGTTGAACCCGTGGCATAAATGATCAGGCGTTCGGTAAGGGATCGCGCTATTTGATCCTTATCGGTAAGAAGCAAGGTCTTTAATTCGTCAATGTCTTTAAAAGCGCGCCCATCGGACAGAACATCAGCGGGATCGATTTTTCGCCCCTTACGGAAGTTCGCAGGTCGCCCATCAAGAACATAATGCTCACGCCAACCGCCTATTACATCAAAACTTTCCAAAGCAAAACCAGGAGGGTCGATTTTGGAATGGCATGAAGCGCAAGATTCAATGGATCTGTGCTTGGCAAGTTGTTCTCTTATTGTAATTGCACCACGAATGTCTGGTTCAACTGCTGCAATGCCTTCGGGTGGCCTAGGTGGTGGGGTTCCTAAAATGCGCTCAAGAACCCAAGTCCCACGAAGAATCGGAGAGGTATAGGTACCATTTGCAGTAACTTTTAAAACGCTTGCCATGGTTAACAAACCACCCCGATGGCTATCTTTAGGAAGCATTACTTTGCGAAATTCCCAACCGTTCACATCAGGGATATTGTAATGCTTTGCGAGCCGACCATTGAGCATTGTGAAATCTGAAGCCACAAAATTAGTGATGCTTAAATTGTTTTTTAAAACTTCATCAAAGAAGAGATAGGTTTCGCGAAGCATGGAAGCTTTAAGCATATCATCGTAATGGGGATAAATGATATGGCTTGGAATGGTAGCATCAATTTCACGAAGGTTAAGCCATTGCCCTGCAAAGTTTTCAGTAAATGAAGAAGCTTTGGGGCTATTAAGCATGCGTTCAACTTGATCATAAAGGATTTTCGGATCGCTCAACTTTTTCTGTTCTGCAAGATCGAAAAGTTCATCATCAGGCATGGTGCTCCAGAGAAAATACGACAACCTGCTGGCGATTGCGAAGTCGTCAAGTTTGCCTGGCTTTTCCTGAAGAAAGAGAAAATCTTTAGAAACCATGATCGCCATGAGTCCAACACGAACCGCTTGTTCGAATGAGTATTTATCTGCAAGGCGTGCTTTTACAAGAGCAAGATACGGCGCAATATCTTGATCAGAAACGGATCTCCGAAAAGCTCTGCGAGCAAAACTACGAAGGATCTTACCCGCATCAGATTCAGGGTCGGCGGAAGTAACCTCAACCCGTTTACTGTAGTTGTAAACAGGAGCTGCTTTAGTGGGAAGATCGCCAAAGATTCGGCGATGACTAGGGGGAGGCCAAGATTCGTAAAGAGGGCCTTCAACCTCAACCCACTGAACAGCCAAACCTGGCCCATCATAAGCATCAGCCCCGATTTTGTGAACAGCTTGAGCGCTTGCAAGACCATAGGGAAGAATTCGTATCGTTGCGCGAGGTTCGAGCTCTTCAGTGAATTCCAGAACGGTGGGTTTATCCCCGGGTGCATCAAAATAACCAACAAGATTATTTTTACCGGTCATCCCCATCACACCCGCATCAATGCGATACACAACCGGTTTACTCTGGCTTTGAAACCCAGATGCGGAGATACGAAATTTATACTTACCTCGGTCAGGTGGATAAAATGAAGTCAAACCAACCGCTTGCCACGCAGAAGAAGAAAAGCAGATTACAGTTCCATCATCTTGATGCCGAAAGACTTTCTCTGTGGTAGTTTTAACAGGATGCATATCCTTAAGGCTGTATTGTTTTTTGATAAGAGGTGGTTGGGGAAGATTGGCGATTGCTGTTTTCAACCCTTTATCCGCACCTTCCAAATATTTGTCCATCAAAAAAGATGATGTATGCAAGGCTTCACCAATGTTATCGAACCCATTGGCAGAACCATCTTGAGGCAACAATCCTCTTAACTCAACCGGAACACCCAAAAGATCACGCATGGTGTTTTCATATTCAATGTTGTTAAGCCTTCGTAAAACGACCCTACCTTCTTTTAATCGCTGAACATCGGCAAGCTTGGTGCTGGAGTTAATCCAATCAAAAACTGAAAACGATTCTTTTTCTGTCGGCTTGGTTTTTTCTTTTGGAGGCATCTCGCCTGATTTCATTTTTTTAAACACCAATTGCCAGGCATCGCGATTGGATCGATCCTCAAAATTTGAAGTAAGCTGATCAAGCTTAAAATTTCCTCTGGGCTTTTCAGACGACTGCGAATGGCATGAATAGCAATGGGTTTTAAGCGTAACTAAAGCTTTGGCATCGATTAAAGGTAGCGATGTTAAAACGGGTTGCTCTGCTCGTAATAATCCAGAAACAACAAAAAAGAGCAAAGCAAAAGGAAAGATCTTTACGCACATAAAAAATCCGTACGGGGACATCATAATGGCCATTGCCAAAAACAACATCAAAAAGGTGGGACTGATCAACACCAAAACATGTCTAACAAATTAATTATCGCTTAAAAAAAGACTTGCTGCAAGCCCCAAAGCTCGAATTCCACACACACAAACCACATATTCTTCATAACAATAAAAGGCGAAAACCAAACGAGCAATACTACTCACATTCATCCTTGAAAAATCAAAAAAATTGCGAAACTAAAACCCTATAAATGGGTTCAATTATTAGTAGCCTGATGTTTATTTCCTTCATCCCAAAGAGGTGATCCATGATATTTCGATCCTTGTTATCTGCCGCTGTTGCAATGGTTATTCTTTCTGGAACAGTTGAAGCTGCAAAGTCTAAGCCTGAACAGGGCACTATTTCCAAGGTAGAACAAGATAGCGGCAAAGAATCAGGCACGATTACTGTAAAAGTAACTCCAAAGAAAAAGAAAACCGACACCGCACCAACAGCAACCGAAGAAAAATCATTTAAAATCACTGAATCAACGAAATTAGAAACGGTATCTGGAAAGAAAAAAGATGCGACAACAACGCCAGCAAAATTCAGCGACCTTAAAGCAGGCAGCGGAGTGTTGATAACAAGTGATAAAAAATCAGTCGACAGTGTTAAAATAACCAAAGCTAAGAAAACTAAAACGAAAAAGACCGCAGCTTAATTAAATCTGTTTTTCTTCATTACACACCAATTAGGGAAGATTTATGAGACTCACTTGCGCACTTATGATAAACGGTTTTTTAACCATCGTTGGACTTGGTATTTCTGCTGAGACCTCTGCAGATGCAAAAACCAAAATGGTGACGATCGAGAAAACAGTTCTCGAAGATTCATTAATAAAAGGATTTGGGGATGGTTGGAAAACAGCCAAGGGGAAATGGGAGAATGTTGACGGCAGCATTAAGGGATCAGAAGTTAAAGAAGATATGCATGGCGCAGTATCAAGGCACGATGTGAGTTTTACTGATGGCGTGGTTAAGTTTCATTTCAAACTTGATGGAACCAAGGGAATCAGTTTAAGTTTAAACGCAACCAAAGGCCACATTTGTAGGGTTGCAATCAAACCTGCGGGTTTCTCGGTGGTTAAAGATTCACAGGACAAAAAAGCTGGCGATAAAGCAATGGTTCTTGCCAGCAGTGACATTGTGATTAAAGCAGGGGAATGGCACTCCATGGTGTTGGAACTTCAAGGCCCAAACATGCTAGCAACCCTTGATGGCAAAACAACCATACTTGGAACCCACCCAGCGGTTGATAAACCAAAAGCCAACCTAGGCTTTACTGTTTCTGGTGAAAGCGCCTCTTTCAGGGATCTTAAAGTTTCTTCAGGTACCCTATCCAAGGACTGGGATAAAACGAAGGGTACGCTTCTTAAGAACAACAAATAGGCTTAAATCTGCACTCAAAAACGAAGAATGCATTCTGCCCTAAAGCAAAATGCATTCTTTTATTTTTACTTAGCCGTAGCGCTAACTAACTCTTGTTAGATTTCTCAGCTTCTGCGATTAACTCAATCACTTTCTTTTCAAGTTCCTCACCACGAAGGCCTTTAGCCCTGATAACACCCTTGTGATCAAGAATGTACATGGTGGGATAGAACCTGATGTTCCAATCTTTTAATATGCCCTTGCGGTCAGCAAACCAATGAGTCCAAGGCATCTTTTCTTTCTCAAGGAAAGCTGTTAAAGTTTCCTTTTTATCATCGCCAGATATGGAAATAAAAGCAAAAGGTTTGCCTTTAAGTTTCTCGTTCATTTCTCTTTCATGGGGAATCATCGCTTTACAAGGCCCGCACCAAGTAGCCCAAATATCAAGCACAACAACTTTGCCTTTGTAATTAGAAAGCTTGTCATCCTTGTCGCCATCGATATTCAAACACAGTACTTCGGGAGCAACCTTGCCAATGCTGAGGTTTTGGAGTTCAAATAACGCTGCCTTGATTGTGGAACCAATCGTGCCGCGACCATTAGCCATAGCCACATCCGCATAATCCTTTGCGAGTTTTTCATAGATCATTTCAGTTCTTTTGTTCAACTCTTCAGCTTGCTTTATGCCAACTTCGCCAGTTTGTTGTTGCAAATTCTCAGTGATGGCATACCACGCAAGGCCAGCTATATTCCGGTCTTCTGTTTTGGTTGCGATTTTTTCAAGAATCGCTGCACCATCGGGAGAAGTTGATATAAACCCAAGAACCGAAGCCATTTTGGGATTTTTAGAATGATCTTTAACAATTAAATCAACAGCTTCTTTCATAATTTCTTTATTGCTGCCCCGGGCAACCATGCTCATTGCAAAAACCAAGGAGTCAAACGACCCTTGATCAGAAGATTTCAAGGTTTTTGAAAGAGCAAGGGCTTTTTTGGCGAAGTCTTCGCGGGGAAGTTTTAACAAATTCTTTTGGATTTTTGGGATCAATTTCTGAGCTTCTTCAGGAGACTTGGCATCTTTGTATTCCTGAATCACATCATCTTGCAACTTCTTAAATTCGTTACGAATGGAATCAAGTTTTTTCTGACCTTCCGATTTTTCGACATCGGAGTCAGCAGTTTTAATCGGAGTAGCAGGTTTTGTTTGAGGTTTTTTACCCGTTGTATCCTGCGCAAACAAAGGCAAAACCATCCCAAAAAGAACAAGAAAAGCAAATCGAATTTTCATGCCATTTTCCTTTATTTAAAAAACATCAAATATTCACAATATTAAAGCCTAATTACTATCATAAATGCTTTTTGAAGACTTTACATACTAGAATCCATTCATTTTAAGAAATTATCAAAACATAGCTTTGATATGAAATGGCTGAATTCATTCTTATTTTACTGTTTTCATACCCTTTTCAAGTTAGGATTATTAAATGAAGACCTTGTTTAAAGTGAGGCTTTTTCAACAAATCGCTTCACTTTAACGATGTCTTACTCAGACATTTAAACTATTTATTATTTGGAGCCCTACTCTTGAAATTTCGCATTTTAGGCAAGACTGCTGTCAATGTTTCTGAAATTGGATTTGGCGCTTGGGCAATTGGTGGAGGTTGGGGCCCACAAGCCAACGATGATTCCATCGCAGCATTAAACAAGGCCCTCGATCTTGGTGTTAACTTTATTGACACCGCAGAAGTATACGGCAATGGCAAAAGCGAACAAATCATCGGTGAAGTACTTCGGAGCCGTAATAGTCAAGTTTATGTGGCAACCAAAACTCCACCCGTACCAGGGAAATGGCCACCTTCCCCATATTGCAAAGCAGAAGATCGCTACCCAGAAGAATACCTACGAAAAAATATTGACGAACGAAGAAAAAATCTAGGTGTGGATTGCATAGATCTTTTACAACTTCACACCTGGACCCGTGCATGGAACCGAAACCCCAAGCCTCTTGATGTACTAAAAAAACTACAATCAGAAGGCAAAATCAAACACATAGGCATCTCTACACCAGAGCATGACCAGAATTCACTTATAGAACTTATGCGCAAAGGTTACCTTGATGCAGTGCAGGTGATTTACAACATTTTTGAACAAGAACCTGTTGCAGAATTTTTACCCGCAGCGCTCGAACATAATGTGGGCGTGATCATTCGAGTTGCTTTCGATGAGGGAGCGTTAACTGGAAAATATGAATTAGGGCAGGAATTTCACGCTGATGATTTTCGCAGCAGATATTTCCAAGCAGACCGGCTTGATCGAACCGTTTCAAGGGTCGAACGCATCAAGCAAGATATCGCAAAGCTAATGCCTGCAGATTCCTATACACTTGCAGACGTTGCTTTGCGATTTGTTCTGGCTCACCCTGCAGTAAGTACTATCATCCCAGGGATTCGAAATGTAAACCAAGCAGAAGCCAACACCAAAGTTTCGGATATGCCCCCTTTACCCGATACCGTCATTCAAAAGTTACGGGATCACTATTGGCACCGAGGCATTTGGTACGGTGGCAAATAACTTTTCAACCATACAAAAGGTCATCGAATCTTCTGATATTCAAGTTTTACAAATTAATAAAAGGAACATTCCCCATGAGAGTTTTATCTACCGCAATTGTTTTTCTTTTAGGCGTATCGACAGCCATGGTTTCAGGGTATGAACCCCAAAAAGAAATCATTCTCTGGCCCAAAGGCATGCCAGAACCCAAAGTTCAAACTGAAATGCCCGAAGCTTCTATCAAGGGGAAAGATGGAATTTCCCGCAGATCAAATGTTTCTAATCCCAGACTTATAGTTTTCAAACCCGAAGCAGGATCCAAAACCTCGAAGGCTGCAATCATCGTAGTTCCAGGTGGTGGATTTGGCATTCTCGCAGATGAACACGAGGGCTCTGATGCTTGCAAATGGCTAGCAAAAAACGGTATCACCGCTTTTCAACTTGTTCATCGAACACCTACAAACAAACATACCGAGCCTCACGCAGGCCCTGTGCAAGATTTACAAAAAGCCATTATCGAAGTTAGAAACAATGCTACAGATCTTAACATTGATGCAGATAAAATCGGCGTGCTTGGTTTTTCTGCGGGCGGTCAGGTTACTCTTATTGCAGCTACCAACAAACCTAACTTCCCCATCGTTGACGATAAGGCCAACCATAAACCTGATTTTCTACTGCTGCTTTACCCCTACAAGATTTATGATCCTATCACTAAAAAATTAAGATCTGATATTATAATTGAAAACGGGCTACCCACATCCTTCATAGCTCAGGCCAGCGATGACACTGGCTCTCTTCCCCAGGGAAGCACCCTGCTCTTCCTAGAACTCATCAATAAAAAAATCCCTGCGGAGTTGCACATTTACGAACGAGGCGGGCACGGGTTTGGCATGAACTTACGACCAGGAACCACAGGACCTGGAGATTGGCAAAAACGCGCTTTCGACTGGCTTTCCCAACATAAACTCATTCTCCAACCCTAATCTATTTATAAAAGATTTTTCTCTGACTTTGATTTCTTCTTTGTTTCCTTAAAATAGGCACATTGAGTTCGTTTACCTGTTTTGTCTATTAATACTCTGCGGATTAACCTCACAGAGTTTACTATTATTTTGCGCAGGCTCCTCACACTTGACTATTTAAGTTGGCGCTTGCAGGAAAGATTTTTCTCATGAACGACGAGATCGTTGGCATCGATCTTGGCACCACCTTCAGCCTCGCTGCTTTTGTCCGTAATGGCAAAGCACAGGTTGTTAAGGATACTTCTGGTAATTCCCTCATCCCCAGCATCATAAGCATCCATGCAGATGGCAGCGTATTTGTTGGCACAGAAGCTCAACGCCATTGCCTTACCGACCCCGAACACACTATTTTTAGCATCAAGCGTTTAATTGGAAGAACACTAAAAGATCTTGAAAAAGACCTCCCTTTTATCCCCTATCAAATTCGCGAAAATATTCGAGACGATGGCAGAACGGTTCTTACCGTAAAAATTGGGGACAAAGATTTCACCCCAGAGGAAGTATCTGCAATTATTCTGGGAGAAGTCAGGCGACTCGCTGGTAATCCCACGAGAGCTGTTATCACCGTTCCAGCATATTTTGATGATTCCCAAAGGCAAGCTACACGAGATGCAGGGAAAATCGCTGGCCTTGATGTTCTTCGGATTATCAATGAACCCACTGCTGCTGCTCTCGCTTACGGCCTTGATCGTAAGCGCAATGGTACCATTGTTGTATATGATCTAGGCGGTGGTACTTTCGATTGCTCAGTTCTTTCCATTGCTGATGGCGTTTTCAAAGTTCTAAGCACCAATGGTGACACCCACCTCGGTGGAGATGATTTTGATCACGCAATCATACAGCATGTTTTAGATGATAAACTTAACATCAAAACAAAACTGGATGCACGCGCCATTGCAGCGCTTAAATTAGAAGCTGAAAAAACAAAACGAAACCTGAGCAGCAATGACCAAGCAGCTTTCAATTTAGATTCGCTTCCAACCCTCGGCACAACTCCTCTGGAAATCACCAAAGAAAATTTTGAACATAAAATTATTCCTTTGATTGAACGTACTATAACTTGCTGTAAAAAAGCTCTTAAAGATGCTGGAATTAAAACCACATCTGTAGACGAGATAGTTCTTGTGGGGGGATCTTCCAGAGTTCCACTAGTTCAGAAGATGGTTCAAGAATTCTTTGGTAAAAAGCCATTAACCTCGATCAACCCGGATGAAGCAGTAGCCATCGGCGCTGCAGTGCAAGGCGAAATACTTTCAGGAAAACGAAAGA
>QWPF01000012.1 GCA_003671255.1 Planctomycetota bacterium
CCACCTTGCATCCTTGAGGCTAAACCTGGGGTTTGCTTCGGGGCAACCTGAACCTTTTTCTACAGATATCAGTATTTTGCGCTTAAAAACACATATATTAAGATTTATGCACATTATTTTCATCGATGCTGATGCCTGCCCGGTCAAAGACGAAATTTATCGCGTCGCCTGCAGATACTCCATGAAAGTTGAAGTCGTAGCCAATTCCACCATGCGGGTGCCTGCAAACCCCTTATTCACCATGGTGGTAAGGCCAGGATTTGGAACTGCGGATGATTGGATTGCTGAAAACACAGGCCCGGGCGATCTCGTCATCACTGCAGATATCCCGCTTGCAGCCCGCTGCCTCGAAAAAGGTTCGCTGGTTCTCAATGCCAAAGGAAAACAATTCACAGAAAATGACATAGGCACAGCTCTGGGAATGCGCAGCCTGATGGAAGAACTTCGCCAAAGTAATTTGATTTCGGGGGGCCCTTCCCCCATGGGCGCAAAGGATCGTTCCAAATTCCTTTCCAAATTTGATGAACTTATTAATGCAGTTCGAAAAACTTACCCGCCACGAAAATAACCATCCCCTTCCAATGTTCCCCACAACAATTAGCACTTAAAATCTTCAATCAACTGGATTATCAACAATACTTTGTGCATAATTGGTCTTTTGCTACTGTCCTTCAAGAGGAGATTTCATGAACAACTTATCACGCAGAAGTTTACTTGCTGGCGCAACTATTGTTGGGTTATCAGGCACCCAAGTGCTGGCATTTCCAGATAATAAAAAGCCCTTCAAATTCATGCTGAACACCAGCACCATCCGCGGGCAGAAACTTCCCCTTAAAGACCAAGTCGAGGTTGCTGCCAAGGCTGGGTACGATGCCATCGAACCTTGGATCAGCGATATTGACCAATTCATCAAGGATGGTGGAAATCTCAAGGATATGGGCAAGCGAATTAAAGATAGTGGCTTGACCATGGAAAGCGCAATCGGGTTCTTCGAGTGGATTGTTGATGATGATGAAAAACGAAAACAAGCAATCGAGCTTGCAAAAAAGACGCTGGATAATCTTGCATTGCTTGGAGGAAAAAGGCTTGCAGCACCGCCTGTTGGTGCTACCAACAAGCCTGGGATTGATTTATATGCTGCAGCCCAGCGATACCGGGCCTTGCTTATAGCAGCGAGTTCTACGGGAGTGATCCCGCAGGTTGAGCTTTGGGGCTTTTCAAAAAACCTGAGCAAACTTGGGGAAGTAGCTTTGGTTGCAATCGAGGCCAAGCACAAAGATGCCTGCATCCTAGCGGATGTTTACCATTTGTTTAAAGGTGGGTCTGATTTCGAAGGCCTTAAACAACTTGGGCAAGGTGCGCTTCAGGTTTTTCACATGAATGATTACCCCAAGAATTTAAACTCAACCGAGATTCAAGATAAGGATCGTGTTTACCCAGGCGATGGTATTGCGCCTTTAACAAGCATGCTTAAAACTTTACGCGACAATGGGTTTAATGGGTTTCTATCGTTAGAGCTATTCAATCGAGACTATTGGATGCAAGATGCAAACTTGGTTGCAAAAACAGGGCTCGAGAAAATGAAAGAAGTCGTGCAAAAAAGTTTGAGCTAGTTCGCAACTACGATAGTACTAAACATAATTATGGGGAGGAAAAGCGGCAAAACTCTTGCCCTGCTTTCCTCCCTTATCTATTCAAAGGGTTATCCCTCGCCTTTACTATCCCTTCTCGCCTTGACTCGATTCTTCAAATAGGTATTGTTCCCAACTTCTTGAGATGGGGCAAAGATTTTTCCGCCCGTAAGTTTTTCTTACTGGTATTTAGGTCCGAATCGGAAGGTGTATTCATGCGAAGTAAAACATTTATGCAAAAGAAAACAATAAAAGCTGTTCATTGGAGCATGGTATTAGTGCTTTCATTGCTCTCCACACTTCCGGGGTGCATGACTCAAACCCCAAGATTAGTTGCAGAAGAAGAAACCGAACGCGATCGCTACGGAGTTCGCACTTTGGGTGAATTTTGCACGGTCGGTAATGCAGACCCCCTTCCCTTGGGCGGGATTGGCTTGGTCGTTGGACTTGATGGAACAGGAGCAGCGCCTACAAATGATACAAATCGAACCATGCTTGAAGATGATCTGCGCAAGCAAGGGGTTCGAAATATTAAAGAAATGCTCTCAAGCAATACTGTAGCTTTAGTGTTGATATCTGCTGCGATCCCTCCCGGAACCCGAAAGGGCGACACCTTGGATATCGAAGTAACACTACCTCCTCGTAGCAAGGCAACAAGCTTACAAGGTGGCTATCTGAAAGAATGCATTTTATATAATTACGACTTTGCAAAAAATCTCTCACCAACTTACAACGGACCCAAAGGCACCTTGCGTGGGCACCCAGTTGCCAAGGCTGAAGGTCCACTTTTAGTAGGCTTTGGCAAAGCAGGCGAAGACGATGAAGGCCGGGTAAAATCCGGCAGAATATGGGGGGGTGGAAAAACCCAGATCGATTGGCCCTTCACCCTTATCTTAAATCAGGACCAGCAATTTGCCCGTGTATCTGGCATGATTTCTGATCAGGTAAACGAAACTTTCCAAATCGGTAAGGGCGATCCAGGCGCTGTTATTGCAAGCACTAAAAACAATATCTCCGTTTCGCTTAGGGTCCCTGCACAGTATAAATTAAATCACCCACGATTTCTTAGAGTGGTTAGGCTCATCCCCACCAAAGAAAATGATGCGGGTAAAGGCGGACAAGGGCGTGCCAACTATATCAAAAAACTTAACGAAGACCTTATGGATCCTAGCCGTTGCGTAACTGCTGCTCTCAGACTTGAAGCGTTGGGGCAGGAAACAATCGGCACTTTAAAAAATGGCCTCAAGAACGAACACCCATTGATCCGATTTAGTTCTGCTGAATCGCTGGCCTATTTGGGCAGCCCTTCTTGTGGTGAAGAATTGGCAAGATCTGTTATTGATCAGCCCATGCTTAGAGCTTTTTCCTTAACAGCAATGGCATCGCTCGACGAAGCTATTTGCCAGGTCAAGTTACGCGAAATTCTTTATTCGTGCACGGATGATGAAACCCGTTACGGTGCATTCCGAGCTTTACGAGCCCTTGATGAAAAGAATGAAACAATCCAAGGCGAATTTTTGAACGAATCATTCTGGTTACATCGGGTTTCACCTGACACACCCGGCATGGTTCATATCTCTACAAGTAAGCGCCCAGAAATTGTTTTGTTTGGAAAGGAACCCGCCTTCAGGCCACCTTTCTCTTTGATCGCGGGCGAATTCACCCTCACTTCGGGTAAGGATGACGAAAAATGCAACATCTCTCGCATTCCCCTTCGAAGCGGGAAAACTCTCCGAAAATCAACCGGACTTACCGTTAATGAAATTCTCCAAACTTTGGCAGACATGGGCGCTCTCTACCCAGATGTTACCGAACTCCTTCGCCAAGCTGATACCACACAGGCTCTTACCTGCAGAGTGAGAAATGATGCACTTCCCCAGGCTGTTTCAGTGTATGATTTAGTTAAGGCGGGAAAAATGAAAAAAGGCAAGGGCGAAGAAATCGGACTCGCTATGGACGCAAGACCTGATCCTGCTGCCACTCCCAATTTATATGCCCCTGTTAAACCGTTAAGCTTTTCAAACACTGAGGATCAAGAAGCTTTGCTCAATAAAAAACCTGCATCCAAGGATAAAGCGACCGCTGAACGAATTAAAAATGGGCAGGATAAATAATCTATCACCGGGGGCATTAGAGCATCTTGCTCTTTGCTACACCCTTAAACGGAATTCTGCATGCTTAAAAGTTTGGAATTAATCGGCTTCAAATCCTTTGCCGATAAAACAGACTTTAATTTCCCTCTTGGTATCACTGCCATCGTTGGGCCCAATGGTTCAGGCAAAAGCAATATCGTCGATGCTATTCGCTGGGTATTAGGCGAACAGAGCGCCCGCAGCCTTCGAGGCGGAGAAATGACCGATGTTATCTTCAACGGTTCGGCATCTCGAAAAGGCAACGGCCTTGCAGAAGTTTCTCTCGTCTTCGACAACACAAAAAAAATATTCCAAACTGAAAGCGCAGAAGTTCAAGTAACACGCAGGGTTTACAGGAATGGCGATAGCGAATACCTGATTAACCGCAAAATATGCAGGTTAAAAGATATAAAAGACCTTTTCATGGGAAGCGGCGCAGGTTCAGATGCTTACTGCATCATCGAACAGGGGAAAGTGGATGGGCTTTTACAATCTTCACCCAAAGAGCGAAGAATCATTTTTGATGAAGCTGCGGGCATCAGCCGTTTCAAAGTCAAAAAACTTGAATCGCTTCGCAGGCTTGAGCGAGTTGATCAAAATGTTGAACGCCTAAAAGATATTTTGGAAGAAGTCGAAAGGCAGTTGAAAACAGTACGGTTACAAGCAACGAAGGCTCAGAAATGGCAGGAATATTCAGACAGGCTGAAAGAATTACGCTTAAACCTTGGCCTTCAGGAATACTCCCAGCTTACCGAAAATCTTGAAGCTGAATATACCAAGCTTTCCTCCCTTAAGAACGACTTGGAGCAAGGGTTATCGCAAACCGATGAGCTTGAGAAAAAAGCTAGGGAGAAAGAATCTCTAGTCGCCCAACTGGATGAAAAAATACGGAGCGGAGACCTGCTGATTTCAGAAGCTAGGCAAAATATTGCTGCGGGCGATTCTTCTAAAAAAAGTGACCGCGAATCACTCGAAACCTCTGACCGTGATCTATCACAAGCACGAAAATCCTTGATGGATCACAACAAAAGATTATCCCTCCTTGAATCGCAACTTGATTCCCTCAGGCAAGAGGCGGAACTTGCTGAATCCAATTGCATTGCTTCGAAAGAAATCGTTGAAATTCTTGAAAAAGCTGAAAAAGAAGCTTCCGAAGAAGATTCTTCCCTTCGCATTCTGGTCCTGAAATCCAAGGAAGATCATCTCGATAACATGCGCATGCTTGCGCGATTGCAAAACTCCCTTACAGGCTCTAGGGCCAAACTCGAATCTTATCATCGTGAAGCTGAAAGGCTTAGGCTTCGCAACGAAAACACAGTGGGCAGTCTGGCTGTCCTTGACGCAGAACTTGGCGAATTGGCAATCGCTGACGAAATTTTACAAATAAGATTAGCTGCTTCGAAGACCACTCTTCTCGATTTGGGAAAAGAGAAGGAAGCATTAGAGTTGGCACGAGACCAATTCGCCAAGGAGCTTTCAGAATTGCAGGCAAATCGAAGTGGAACAGTAAGTCGTTTGGAAGTTCTCGAAGGATTGGAAAAAAGTTTGGAAGGGTTTGGGGTAGGTCTAAAAGAAATTCTTGAGCTTAGCAAAGACCCATCATCACAGTTATGGAATACTATTCTGGGAGTTGTTGCAGATTTTCTTGAAGTTTCAACTGAATTTGCAGCGCTTATCGACCTTGCTCTTGGCGAAAAATCCCAGCGCGTTCTGGTGCAAGATCAAGAATCACTGATCAAAGCCCTAGCAGTCCATTCCCAAACTTTTTCAAGCAGGGTTTCTTTCCAAGGCTTTATACAACAGAACATTCAGGTTCCTACTTTCTCTTCTGAATCTTCAATGCTCCTTGAGCAACAATCCGAAATCGTTGGCTGGGCCCATGAATTTGTCAAATGTAACAATCCAGATTTCCCCAACCTGCCTCAATGGCTTCTGGGGCAAACTCTTATCGTAAAATCCATGGATTTTGCTAGAACACTTTCCATCTCTCATCCTTCAATTAGAATTCTTACCCTTTTAGGCGAAATTCTTGAACCTGATGGCACCCTAACCATGGGAACCCATCATGCTGAAACAGGTATTCTTTCCCGCAAAGCTGAGCTAAGGGAATTAAAAAACACCCTCATTCAGATTGAAGATTTCATCGCTTTGGCTCAATCAAGTTTGGATGAAACGAAAAGTGCAATCTCCCTTGCAGATACGCGGATTGAAAACCAACGACGCGATATTGATATCCTCTCAGAACAATTGAGCGATCTTCGAGCCAGAATCGAACGACAAAAACAACGCAAAGATGGTATGGATGAAGAATTAAAAGTGAGCGGGAACGAACTAAGAAACCTTGATGATGATACAGAAAAAGAAACCAAGGAACTGGAAGGTTTTAAAAAACAAGCTGAAGAACTTGAAGAAATCTGCCTGAAAATGGAAGAAAGCGTAAAAGTGGGGGAAGAAAGATTACGCGACATTGAACTCCAAAGACGCGCTCGAACTGAAAAAACCACGGTTGCAAGAGTTGCTTTCGCACAAGCCAAAGAGCGAGCAGACGCTTTTAAAACAAGATTCAATTCCGCCAACGAAGAACTTTCAGACAGAAAAATAGAACAAGCTAGAAACATTACACAAATTCATGAAATAAAACTTCGATCAGATACCCTCAACCTTTCCATTCTCAATGTCACATCGCAACTAGCTTTATGGTTTCTGAAAAAAGACCAGGCAGTGGAAAAGGCAAGAATCCTTCTATTGGAAAAAACCACCGCGGTCAAAGAAAAAGAAATATTCGTATCTAAAGCTTACTCTGACAGATCCGCTTGGAGAAATAAACAAGAGTTAGTACATGGCCGCGAGTTGGCAGTTAACGATCTGCAAGTCAGACGCGACACCTTATGTACACGCATGAAAGATGATTACGAAATCGACCTTGGCGAACTTTATTTACAAAGTAAAAACACCTCGCAGGATATTGAGCAAAGTAGCACAATGTCTCCAATTGAAACCACGGTAATTGCAGATGAAATTACTGAACTACGCAACAAGATTCACAGATTGGGAAATGTAAATATTGAATCGCTTGAAGAATTGGCAAACTTGGAATTCAGACATTCAAGCCTTAAAATACAATATGACGACTTGGTTGCAGGAAAAAAAGCCCTCGAAGAAATTATCAGCAAGATCAATGCGGACAGCCGCTCTCTATTCATTGAAACCTTTCAAAATGTACGAACTCACTTTCAAGATTTATTTCGAAAACTATTTGGCGGCGGTATGGCAGATGTCATTCTTGAAGATGAACAAGATGTTTTGGAATGCGGTATTGAAATCAAAGCAAAACCGCCAGGGAAAGAATTACGCAGCATTTCTTTAATGAGCGGTGGCGAAAAAACCATGACTGCTGTAGCGCTTCTATTAGCGATTTTTCGAAATAAACCCAGTCCTTTCTGCCTTCTCGATGAAGTTGACGCCGCCCTTGACGAGGCAAATGTGAATCGGTTTACGAATGTCTTGCGGGATTTCATGGATAAAAGTCAATTTATCCTTATTACTCATTCGAAAAGAACCATGGCTTGTGCAGATGTTCTTTACGGGATCACCATGCAGGAATCGGGCATATCCCGAAGAATGGCTATACGATTTCAAGATTGGCCGGCAGACGAGAAAAAAGAAACCCCAACTGCTTAATACAAGCGTTCAATAATTATGCCTATTTTACCAGCATATGTGTATTGAAATGAATATCTAGCTATTCAGATTAAAACTGGTCTTTCCACAAATTAATAATGAGGATAAAGGCTGATAGTTCATTTATTTTTTTGGAAGATACAATTGTGAAATACCCATTTTGGCTTAAAAAAACACTTGCAGAGGCGGGCCTAGGCAACTGGATTCCCGGTGCTGCAAATCTTTTCAACTCTCCAAATAATATTCTTGGAAGTTGTAGTGATTCAATTTTACAGTGTGATTTTCAATCTTTTGCAAACTCTGAAAATTATCAAACCACTCCTTCCCCTGATTATCTTGATCTTTCTTGCGATCACATCCAAGGTTTGGGAATGCCAGTTCAAGTACTTCCAAGAACCTTGCCCTTCAAGGATTTATCTTCTCCCGAAGGGTGTTCTGAAACTAGGGATGCAGTTTCAAATTATCTAGATCTGGAATATGGGGTTTCATTTAATCCAATGAAAGAAGTGTTAATTACAAATGGGATAACCCACGCAATTCAAACCGCGTTAGAAACTTTTGTTAACCCTGGCGAAAATGTTCTGCTACCAGATCCTTGCCCCCCCAGCCATGAACAACTTGTTCGCAATCATGGTGCCAATCCAATCTGGATGACATTACGACATGAAAATGGTCGGTTGCATTTTTCCGAAACAGAATTAAAAAGGCAGATGCGAAAAAGCAGGGTATCGATTTTATCAAATCCATCAATTCCAACGGGCGGGGTTTTTCACGAAGAAGATTTTCTAAGAATAGGCACCTCTGCTTTAAAAAATAATTGCCTGCTGATCTGGGATCACTCTTTGATGGGTTTACAATTGGATGGAAGTCCTTTTCACCCTGGGAATTTAAATGAAACCAGAAATTTATCACTTAATGCAGGAAGTTTAAGTATAAGCCACGGAATTTCTGCAGCCAATGTAGGATGGCTTAGTGGGAATGAGAACTTAATTGCTCCGTGCAAATTATTATTGAAAATGCGCAACACAAGCCCAAGCATATTGAGCCAGCATATTCTTGTTGATGCAATCGAAAAAGCACAATCAAACGAATGGTACGAGTTTTTGCATCGTCTTGGGGAAAACAGAAAACACAATTTCCAGAAGCTTGCAGGTATGGGATTTGATCCATTCTGGCCTGCAGGAGGCCCCTATATATGGATACCGATTTGGCGTAAAGAAATCAGCTCTGCACATTTTTGTGAAGAACTGGAATTAAAATACAAAGTTTTGATCAAACCGGGGACTTTCTTTGGCCCCTCCGGTGCAGGCTATGCCAGAGTAAGTTTTGGTGTTGATGAAGGTAGGTCGATTGAAGCTTTACGAAGGATGGAACTTTATCTGGAAAATAAACCTTTGATGAAGCCCGAACAAATCAGGCTTGCAGCTTAAAGATAATCTTCGCGAATCGGGTTGAAGATATCAAGAGCTTCAGCACCCTCATCAAGAGACCAAACCTGATGAACCACATTGGATGGAATGCGATAAAAGTCGCCAACTGCAAGCTCTTTTTTTTCATCGCCTATTTTAAAAATCGCCCTGCCTTTTAGGACTATTCCAACTTGCTCATGTGGGTGGGAATGGCTTTTAACTTCTGAATTAGGATCCATCTTAACAAGCGACATCATCATTTGCGAAGCAGCGCAGGTGGTGATACCAACGCCTGGGAATATCGAATGCTTAGCCAGTTCATTAGGCAGGGGGAAAAATTCACTCATAACAATTATGCCCGGAAAAATGCATCAGTTACTTGGAACCAACCATAAAATGAAACTCTGCTGTTTGCCTAATGATTAGAGACATGGTACTAGGTTCAAACACAATTGAACCGGCACCTTCAGGCTGCCAGCTTTTGGGATCAAGCGCCATGATGCTGTTGATGATATTTTGCACATTTTGAATAAACACGGATTGGTTATAGTTCCCGGGAAGATTCATGTTCATATTACCAATAATATCGCCAATGGGGTAAGCCCGTGTGGTCATGGTTTCTTTAGCACGATCAGGGCTGGTGATATTGATTGTTTTTTCTTTGATGACATAAGAAAGGCCAAGATCAGAAAGCACTTTCCGAAGGATCGTGCGGGTACTCCAACCGCGGGAATTGACTGTAATAGGCGTTTCAGTCGTGATGTTTAATAATTGCAACGCTTGTTGATCAATCACCAGCGGGCTACCAAACTGTTTTTCCATAATATCGAGGAATGATTGAAAGGGCTCATTCTTCAGGTTAAAAGTTAAAGGCGAAGACATGGTATTCATGATTTTACGATCTTCTTCGCTAACTTTAGCACCAGCAGTACGGCGTTTTGATTTCTCAACCCAATCATCAGGAAACGAAATATCACCAGTAACGGGAATGGAAGCTTTGAGGATATCTCGCTGAAGAGCAAGCATCATGTCGGATCTTGTGGCTCGAATCTTGGATTCAGCGCTGATATTATCTTGAAACCTACTGAGTCTGCCAAGCGCTTGAATTTCTAGGTTATTGGGATACTTTTTGGCAAGCTCATCAAAGCTACGGTTAGCTTCTGCGGTCTGGCCATCTTTACGAAGATTTTTAATCGAATCGATATTTCTGGCAAGCTTTTCATTATCGCGTGCTAGACGATCTATGTCAGCAAGGCGATCATTAATTTGCGCTTGCGATTGGGCTGCTTCCAAATTCTTGGAATTAGAAACACCCACATTCTTTTCGTAAACCTTTATTTGCGACTTCAGAATTCTAGCAAGGGAATCGCGTTTTTCTGCAGGAAGCTGCTCATCGCTCTCAATACTTTCAAGAATAGGTTTTAAATATTCAGCAGCCCTTGTAAGCGAGAACTTAGAAAGTCTTGAAGCTTCAGTCATCGCCTGTCTGGCTTCATTCTCTCTTTTCTGAATCGCGACTTCCCGGAGTTGGCGGGCACGAGTCACTAGTTCATCTTCCGCAAATGCGGCAGAACCATTAATTGAAGTTATCACCATAAAAGCTGTGGTGATTACCAATACATTTTTGCGGTATGACGAAAACATGTCCGAGATCCTCCCGAACCAGAAAACTGGTTGATTAATTCCTAACATCATTATACTACCAAAAAAGAGCTAAGTACTTAAACCAATAATTAATTTGTCACTAATTGTATCTTGAAACAAAAACTTTAAAAAATCCAACCAGCGAAACCACAATCATTTGACAGAAATTAGCTTTGAAAGGATCGGGGAGATTTCTCCTGCCAGAAACACCGATCCGGTGATGCATAGAATACCGGGCTTGGGTGTCACCAAAAACGCTTTTCTTGCAGCTTCTTCTAAAGTTCCACTAAGAAAAGCTTCCGCAGTGCAGTTTTGGGCCCATATTTCTGACAATTCTGCCGGCTTTGACGCTCTTGGGCTGTTTATCGATTGCGCAAAGATAACCTTGGTAAATATTCCAGAGAACTCCTTAAACATGCCTGAAATGTCTTTGTCGGAACTTGCACCAAAGAGCAACACCCGTGGAACCTCAGGAAAACTTTCTCTAAGTGTTCGCACTAATGCACCTGCTGAGGCACCATTATGAGCGCAATCAATTACAACCCAGGGGCTATGGCACAAAACCTGCATTCGGGCAGGCCATCTCGTATTACCTAATCCCCAGCGCACCGCCTCATCTGAAATCCCAATCCCCAACAAACGCAACTCCTCAACCGCACTAACAACAAGTGCGGCATTCGCAGCCTGATGCTCTCCGAGCAACACCATTTCCATCGAAGGCCATTGTTTTTTTTGAGTTTTAATCTGCACCGAAGGTTCAACAATCAAACTATCTTTAAATATCCCTGGATTATAATCCCAAGTAAAATCAACCTTGGCTTGAACCAACTTAGCGCCCATCTTGGAGGCAACATCCTCAATAACCTGCCTAGGCCCTGAGTTGCAAACTCCGCTGACAACCGGAACTCCAGATTTAATGATCCCAGCTTTTTCTTTGGCAATGTGAACAAGTGTGGGGCCGAGCTGTTTTTCATGATCCATGCTGATGCTGGTGATGATGGAAAGCAAAGGATTGCAAACATTGGTAGAATCTAAACGCCCTCCCAAACCAACCTCAAGAATTGCAACATCAACTTTATGTTCCAAAAAATGAAGGAAAGCAACCACCGTTGCAACTTCAAAGAAAGTAGGAACAAAACCAAGGGGCTCGCACTCCGGAAACCCAATCACCATCTTGATGTTCGCAAGAATCAAATCCAGTGCACTTGCAGAGATATTTTGACCATCGATACTGAATCGCTCTTCCACATGAACCAAATGGGGAGAAGTATACAACCCGGTGCGCAAACCTTGTTGAGAAAGGATGGCAGCAAGCATGGCAGAGGTGGAACCTTTGCCCTTACTACCAGCAACATGAACAAACTTAAGTTTTTTTTCTGGGTTACCGAGAAGGTCTAATACCTTTCTCATGCGGTCGAGTTTAAAATCATCAGGAGTGGGAAGGCGATGCTCGAAATTAATCAAGCCGTACCAGAATCCACGCGGTGATTCATCAGGGTGTTTTGAAGAAAGCATAAATCCCGACCCATCCCAAGATGGCTAAGGTTCAACACAGGCAAACGCCTACCTATAGCTTATTCACCTTGGACGGGCATGCAAATCTGCTCGAGCAATTTTTCGCATTTTTCTTGAACCAGATTGGCAAGATTAGGCAAAGGCTGGCCTTCAACCAATCCCTCCGCCAAGCTTGCTAAAATCCTAGGGAACGCATAAAGAGATGCGCAACCATCCAAGGTAAGAGGCTCCAACCTGCTATGCCTTCCTTTTTTCTCCATGTCTTGCCAGGCTTGTTTTCCCTTACCTACAAGCATCATATCTGCCTCGGGCCTGAGAAGAATCAAGTGATCAATTACCGCAGGTTCCAAATCCCATGCGGAAAGTTTAACCGCGAGATCCCTAGATTTCCCCTGACCATTCGCAAGGAAAAGTCCGATCCCCACCTTCCAAGGTTGGCCATCTCTGCAAACCCAATGCGCAAGCGTAATCGCTCCGTAGGTGGGATGGTCGCCAAATGTCCATTCAGACACCACATGCTGCAAACGCCATGGCCCAACCTTAATACCTTGATCATGGCAAAGATGAAGCAAGCTACCGAGTCCGGCTTGAAGTTCTTTGGTCGCACCAGCAAGGGCTCCCTCGGGCATCAACTGTTCTTTTGCAAGAGAAAATTCCTTAGCCCATAACAGGCTTAAAGCTTCGGGCTGAAGTTCTTGAATTCTTTTTTCTTCTTTGAGGCCCGCGTCATTACCTGGCTGCGTCTCTGGAACCTGAGTGGGTGAAAAGCTATTCCTATGCTCGGCTTTTCCAATCTGGGTTTCTGGAGTTGCATCCAAAATCACCATCGATCGAACACCTTCAGGCAATTGGTCCCGGGGAACTTCCATCTCAACAGAATCAACATGATAACCCACAGAGGATGGCGCAACCTCGGTGATCGATTCGCTTTCTGCACCATAAACAATTTTGTCGAAGAAATGTCTAAACTGTTGAAGCATATCTCGAAGAGTCGGTTCGGTTCGTGCGATACGGTCGATTTGCTCCAAGGTAAAAGGATAAAACTCTGGGAGGCTTTTAAAATTAGGCAAGCCATGAAGTGCGGGCTCAAGCCTTGCCATCACAACTTTCCGCACCAATTCAAATGGAGGCGCCTCAAGCTTCATGCATTTGATGGTGCCATACCCTGGAACATGAACCGGATTATTTAGCCTGTCTTGAATATAACCATCAAGAGAGGGAATGAATCTGTTCCATAATCCTCGTTCCGCAAATACGAGAAAGCTTATGCCATCAAGTTGATGCATCGCTTTAACAATACCCGCGAAAAAGGTCTCAGCAGTTTTATGCGCATCATCATTTCTTCGGGCAAGCAAAAGATCTTCCAATTGATCAAACGCAATAACTACGGGGAGGCGTAGTTCCTGCATCACTCCCATCATGGCCTTGAAAAGTGCAAGCACCAGATCCTGCCTACCCGGATGCATTTTAAAATCAAGCTCTGCAAATCCATAGGTGAGAAAGCTCGCCAACTCGGTTTCATCCTGAAGCAGAACCGATCTTGCAAACCCCTGCAAGATTGCATGACGCATCATGGCGGCGGCATCATGGCCGGAAGTGCGATCCACATAATCACAAACAAGTTCAAATCAGCCATTGCAGGTTAACCCAGCTTCATCACAAAGATTGAGCACCATTCCAGGCGACTTAGCATCTTGGCTTGGCCGAGATAAAGCATCGATCAACCATTGAGTTCTTTCAAGAGCTTGAGTACTGCCCAGGCCAAAAGTTTTAGCAATCCACCCCAAGCCCGGTGGTGGGAAAAGATCAAGCCTTTCCTCCGAGGAAAGATCTGCAAGGGTGCGACTTAAAAGCATTCGGATCAACTGCTCGCCAACATATTCGAGCGGCCTACTGTTGCGTTGTTTACCGCCACCAAGCAAAGTATCTAACAATTGAAACAACAGATATTCTAAAAAATCAGTGTCTCGTTGATAAGAACCAGGGGTGACAAGCAATTGCCAATTACCTTCCATGCCATGCTTGATGGAATGCAAAAGGTGGGTTTTACCAGCGCCCTTATTCCCAAGAATTGGAACCACTTCAGAATGCGTATTAGGGGTGTATCGATATTGATCAACAACCCTGAGTAACTGCTCGCGTTCGCGGGCATAAAGTTCGGGAACATGATAAATCGAACAAACTTCGTCGTCCGGATTGCGGGCAAAATAATTCCTGAACGGATTACCCTGACGCTTAAGCCAGTCGATTGCGTTCTGGTGATTCGTTTCGTTAATTAAAAGTTGCGACATAGTAACTCCATTTGGTAAATCAACCAGCACCGCACAAGGCAAATGAACTGTCATCCGGATTAAATACTGCAGCAGCAGGGCCTAAACTCGCATAACAAGCAATTTCGTGGCCGGCCATCATAGCTAACTCAGGCTTGGGAATTTCATAAAGTGGGCCGGTCCAGGGATGCAACTCGATGAGTTTTTTCTGCCTTAAATCACGCAGTGCATCATGAAAAGTGCCAGGGGTAATTTCGGGGCATCGGCACGATAACTGTTGATAAAGATGATAAAGTTGACAATCCCCCGCCCTGCCCGTATCACTCCACTCCTTCAAAAGAATGAAAATGTGTTTGGCAGGCACACTGGAATCATCCGATAAGGGTGCGCCCAATTTTAGTGCGATCAATCCCGCTGCTTTCTCCATAGATTTATAGAAAACAGCATCCTCGCTCCCAGGATTATTTACATTCTTATCACCCGAAGATTCGATTAGCGCTGCTGCATTTTCCAACAACTTATCAATCTTAATACCTTCCAATACCGAGCGAATTCCCAAGCGGGTTATCTTGACCATTTCAGTAAAGGGTTTGGTGGATTGTTCGACAACTTTCAACAGACGATTCTCAAAACAATATTTCGCTGCAAGCTTTCCAGATGCGGATAACGGAAACAACCCCTGCACACCCTTTTTGTTAAACAAAGAGCAAACACCTGCAGATTCCAAGGCAAAGCTTAAGGCATGCAATATGATGATTTGTTGATCCGCCATGCCCCCTCCTTGGGTCTTATTTTTGCTCACCTAAAATCCACTTCTTCCATAAAGTAGCGCAATCAGGCAATGTTCCAAAGGTAACATAACTTTTTGGGGGCCAGAAAGGCAAGATCACAAACGAAACCAGATGATAACGATTTAAGAGGAAAGAGTGAAGCTGCAAATCAGGGCAAGCAAGGGGGATTGGAAGCTTTGGCGCAGATTAGGAATTTGATCTTACCCAAAAAGAATCTAAGGCGTCAGATCGATATCAAGTTCCTTAAGTTTAGCGCCCTGTAAAATCAAATCCAACAAATCCTCGGGTTTCGATGCGACCAATAGGAGTTCCCTGAATTTTGGCTTTACAAACCCCTGCCCTATCATTTGATCAATCCATACCAGCAAAGGATCAAAAAAACCCTCCGTGTTTAGAATTCCGATTGGATTATGATGAATACCTAATTGTGCCCAAGTTAGTATTTCAAACAATTCATCGCAGGTACCAAACCCACCTGGCAAGGCGATAAAAGCATCCGATTTCGAAGCCATCAGGGCTTTTCTTTCATGCATGGAATCAACAATAAAAATTTCTGTTAAGCCTTTGTGGGCAACTTCTTTATCCACTAATTTCGTGGGGATAACACCTATGACATGGCCACTTGCTGCAAGGCAAGCATCCGCAATGACACCCATAAGGCCTATATTGCCCGCCCCATAGATGAGCTTAATTTTTTTATTTGCGATCAAAGTTCCCAACTGAGATGCAGCGCTGGAAAAGATAGGATTATCTCCACATCTTGAGCCACAAAAAACGCTGATACTTTCAATTTTAGCAGGCATAAAAGTTCCTCATAATGCCATCTCATATTGAATTTTAAAAGTTGTCCCCAACCCTTTTTGCGAAGAGACGACCATTTTTCCACCCGACTTATCCAGCACCGATTGCACAAAAGAAAGCCCTAGGCCCATACCCGAACCAAGGCCCTCAAATATGGCACTTTCCCTGCGTGTAGAAAAATAAGCTTCGGTACACCTTGCAACAACCTCGGGGGTCATTCCTGCGCCATTATCCCGCACTTCCAAAATAATATTATTCGAAAGAGAAGAAAGGTCGAAGCAAATTCTACCACGCCAGGCAGCGGCCTCAATGATCGTCACTTTCGATTTTTGTATATCATTAATTTGCTGACTTCGAGCCTGTTCTCGTAAAGCAAGGCGCTGTTCAAAAACAGCATCCCGAGCGTTAAATATAAGGTTTTCAAGAATTTGTTGAAGATGCGAAGGGTCGGCATTTATAAAGCTTTCGCCTTCCAACTGCACATTGATTTCAAGATCGATCTTCCATTTATCATCAGCGATGGAATTCCAATTAGCAACAGTACGACAAACCAACTCTTTCAAATCAAACCGTACGGGTTCAAATTTATCACCCTGCCTGCGAACCGCGTTAAGAATTTGTTCAAGCCTAACAGCAACTGCGCCAAGAGTATTTTCCACCTCGCCCAACATGGATGAGGTCTGTTGATCAAGTGCCTTGTTTGCAATACATCTTCGCAAGAGATCAAGAGGCCGCACTAGAAGGTTTTTTATATTATGGGCATAAGAACCCGCCATGATCCCCACACCTGCATACATTTGAGATCTAAGTTCTATAGAATCTTTCTCAGCGGCTTTTGCAACAAGCTGCTGAGCCAGCATTTCTTTTTCCGCAAAAGCTGCAGCCTGATTTACCTTTTGTGCCTGAATAAATCTGGTTCGTTCTCTGAAATAGCTGTATAGGGATTGCAGAGTGACAGCGAGAGCTAAGCCGGCACCCACTAGAAAAAGCCAGCGCCCGCGGGAAAGTTTCTCCTGCTCGATTGATCTTCTGCGATCGTAGGCATGAAGCTGGTAATAAAGCTTAACCTTGGCATTTTCTGCAATCATGTATTCAAGAACCTGGCATTGTTCGGGGCGAAAAGGAAGCCCCGAAGCCCAGCGAATGGGGCGATCTGACTCCTCTGCGATTGTAATTTCAATTTCATAAAAAGTGGGGAACAGAGGAAGAATGTCGGGGTGGATTTTTGTCGGGGGCTCTCCTAGGGCACGAAGATGTTGATCTATTTCTTCCCTGCGAACCAGCACCATTTGCTTCAACTCATCTTGTGGGGGGCCCAACTTGGTGCTATCCCGGCTTATAAGTTTTCGATAATTATCTATAAGTTCTGGTAATGATTTGCGAAACACCCTGGCCTCTTCAAGCCATTCTTTCAAAATGTTCTGCTCATACTTTGCCTCGCCCTTGATCCAAAACAATAACGCATCGGAAATTGCAAATAATGCGATGGCCCAAAAGAACAAAGGCAAAAGAAAAAGGTACCAGCCACTTCGTGGAGTAGTGTTTTTTTCTTGAAGTAAAGGGGAGGAAATCATCACCTTTTTGACCCCGAACTAAATGATAATTCTGAACGGAGTGTAGGCAAAGGAAGTTGATTTATACCTTGTGAAAGTAAGGACCATATTTCCAATTTTGCTGAAGTTCGGTCGTTTGGATTTAACAAGGGTTTAAGAACACCAATGAATTCGCCTGTTCCTGCGTTGCGATTTCCTACCGCATCAAACAAAGGGACACCTTTTCCCACTGTAATCCGTTCCCCATCCCAAGTAAGCTTTTTAAGTTGTGTAGACAAATCAGATGTATCCACAAAAAGGCCTGGAAGAAGCCCTTCAAGAATCTGACTCGAGAAGATCAACTCTTCGGTACTGGTGGCTTTTGCCAAATGCTCCGTATCCGCCCAATCGTTAATGGCTCTGAACCCCGCATCATGAGAAACAGGATTTGCATGGCTGAAAAAAACGACTTTGCAAGGGAGCTCAGAAACCGGCCAAGCAACTTCACGATCTCGGTAAACGGTATTTAGGGAAAGAGTATCGCCTGTTACGACCACCATTTTTCTCGCAAGCGTTGGATCAGAAAGGGAAAGTTCTCGCAAAAACCTTCTGGCTTGAACCGCCTGAGAACCTACAACCATCAAGGGTTGGGTTTGCTCTGGTTTCAAATTAATATCCAAGAGCAAAAACTTCAAAGCTTCTTTTTCAAAACGATTGGCTGTGTAGCGAACCCCGATGCTTGAATCAATTATCTGCGGAATAGGCGGAGTAATCATTTTAAAAGCGGATGCTTTTTTCCCTATTAGTTGCAAGGGTGGCGCCAAAAGAAATGCGAAGTTTGTATTTTGCTGTGCTAACACGGCAGAAGAAGCCCAGCAATACGCTGCCAACCCATCTGCAATTGTTTGCTTGTTGAGGGAAGCCCAGAAGGTTGCAACGAAATCGCGTGCATAAGAATCGTCCTCCCACAGCACAATATGAACCGGGTCTGAATCGGGTTTCAAATCCGGGTTCGACCAAAGCAAACGGATTATTGCATCAGACATGATTCGGTTATCAAAACCAAATCGAAAAGTCTTTTCAGGATAAATCCCCATTAATCCGATATCTTCTCCCTGATTGGGCCCTAGCGTTGCGTTAAATTCTTTTGCAAGTGTATTTGAAGAAGCGGTGGTCAGAATTAACGGCGGTGGTTTTTCAACTTTTATTTTCGCTAAAATCTTGGAAATGGCTTGGACTATCGCCATGGCATCGTCTGTTGTTGGCCCGCCAACTATTGCTGATGGAATTATGGTTCGAGAAAATAATTTTTCCATCCAGTTTTCATACTTCATATCACTGGAAATCTTGTACCACTTGACAACAATTGTCAGGCTCGAATCTGGGTGCGATATTTTAAAATAGGGAACACTCGCAGTTAACTCGGGAAAGGTCTGACTTCCTGTTTCAAACTTTACCTTGGAAAGAAAAGTGTCTGGATGATTTGCAAGCAGTTTACCCGAAGATACCAGCCTTTCCCACGCAGAGGAATAACTTGCAGGATATACCCATGCTATCTCTTTTTGATTGGCTGATAATTCCTCTTCTTTACTTTTAAATGCTGAGGGATTCCACCAAAAAAGTAGAAACAACACCAATCCCAAACTTAACAACAACACCTTGCGCAACTGTTTCCCCATTCCGATAAAAAAAAGTATTTGGCACCACCCGCTACAACATTTATTTTACCTTCCTAAAACTTCAAATGTCTGTCATAATTCATAAATTGTTTACAAGGATATTTTGGAAAGACCTTCGGGAGTATTGTAGCGTTCTTTCCAAGAGAACTCCTCATCTAGTTTCAACAAGGTTTTTTATGGCTAACTGCCCGACAACGATTGTAATATTTGGCGCTTCTGGTGATTTAACTTCACGAAAGCTTATCCCTTCACTTTTCCGCATGGATCGGAAGGGCAGACTCCCCGAAAACATCAAGATTATTGGTGTAGCAAGGTCGCCATTCGATGATGAATCGTTTCGCTTGAAAATGGCAGACGCAATCAAATCTTTATCTGCAAACGATTGGAATGAAGAAGCTTGGAATAAATTTGCACCCCGTTTGGGATATGCCCGAGGCGATGCCTCCATGGATGGCGGATTGGAAAATCTTCAAAACCAGCTCGAAGCCATCGAGAAAGGTTCTGCGGGCAACAGGCTTTATTATCTTTCCGTTGCCCCCCAGCTATATCCAGAAATAACAAAAAATCTTGGCAAATTGGGCATGGCAAGTTCCGTTGAAGGAAGCGCTTCCAACCCCGGATGGCGCAGACTTATCATCGAAAAACCTTTCGGCCATGATCTTTCTACTGCAAAAAGTCTGAATAGGGTTATTCGAACTCATTTTCATGAGGATCAAATCTACCGAATCGATCATTACCTTGGTAAGGAAACTGTGCAGAACCTTTTGGTTTTCCGTTTTGCAAACACGCTTTTCGAACCGCTTTGGAACAGTAACTACATCGATCATGTGCAAATCACGGTTGCTGAAACAGTAACCATAGGCAACCGCGCAGACTACTACGATAACGCTGGTATTTTACGCGATATGTTTCAAAATCATCTTTTGCAACTCCTTTGCCTAGTAGCAATGGAAGCCCCTGCAAGATACGCAGCGGATCCTCTTCGAAATGAAAAAACCAAGGTGCTTGATGCCATGCCTGTTTTTTCTGTTGAAGAAGCAAGACAGCGAATTGCAACAGGAAGGTATCAAGGATATTTGAATGAACGGGGTGTTAAACCCAAATCCCAAACGCCTACCTTTGCTGCAGTAGAATTTGCAATCGATAACTGGCGCTGGAGAGGTGTGCCCTTCTACCTTCGCTCAGGTAAAGGCATGGCTTTACGCTCTAGCGAAGTGGTTATCCAATTTCGTTGCCCCCCGCACTTAATGTTTCCAATGCCCCCGGGAAGTTCAATTCAATGCAACAGACTTGCCATTTGCATTCAACCTGATGAGGGAATTCATCTAAACTTCATCACTAAGGAACCCGACCGTGATGGCACCGTTCTTGTACCTTCCGATATGGAGTTTCACTATCGAAACGCTTACGCCAATGTTAAAATCCCTGAGGCCTACGAAAGATTGCTTCAAGATGCCCTAAATGGCGACGCCTCGCTGTTTATGCGAAGCGATGAAATTGAAAGATCTTGGGAATTAATCGAACCCTTTTTACTCGCAACCGAAGATTCTCATGCAAAAACCCCCGAGGATTACCACATCGGGACCATGGGCACCACCGGGGCAGACGCATTGCTTGCCAAGAATGGCCGATCTTGGATCTCGATGGGATTAGCAAAAAAGCCTAAGGATTAGCCAAGATTCTGATTGGCCTTGCCCAGATTTACAAAAGCGTTACGCTACTGCCTTAAGCTGAAACTTTAGTTCCAGGCAAAAGGCGGGTTTCCATGGATTGGATTTTGTATTTCGTTGATTTGATCAGGCATTTGGATGTGCATCTTAACGACCTAGTAGGAACCATGGGTCCGTGGTTTTATCTTGCGATGTTTGCTATCATTTTCTGTGAAACAGGCTTGGTGGTAACCCCATTTCTTCCGGGCGACTCTTTGCTTTTCACCTTGGGCGCAATGTGCATGTCGATCAATAGCGAACTCAACCTTCCCGCTATGGGCCTCACTCTTTTGGTCGCCGCAGTTTTAGGCGACGCTGTAAATTATTCTTTGGGATATTGGACGGGGCCACGGGTATTCAAATCTGAAAAATCCTTTTTGTTAAACAAAGACCACCTTTTAAAAGCTCAGGGATTCTACGAAAAGTATGGAAAGAAAATGATTATTCTAGCAAGATTTGTCCCAATTATTCGCACCTTTGCACCTTTTGTCGCAGGCATAGGCAAAATGAATTACCCAACTTTTTTAGCATTTAATGTAGTCGGAGCCATTGCATGGGTCGGACTTTGCATGGGCGCTGGAGTCCAATTTGGACAAATTCCATGGGTTAAGAAAAACTTCGAAGTGGTAATTCTTGGTGTCATCTTTATCTCGATTTTACCTTTGGTCTACGAATTTGTTCTCAGCCGTTATTCTGCGCAAAAAAAAACAACATTTGATACCACAGGCCATACCCTTGTTAATTCAAAGACCCAAAGTAAAGCAGGATAAAATGCCAAAAATTATCTCCGCCCCCATTCAGATTAAAGATGCAGGCACAGGCAATAAAATCATTCAAGAATTTTTTGGCAAACTTGCCTCTTCAGATTCCAACATCAGTATTGCTAAAATGATTAGCCCTGAAGGTTGGTCTGAACCGGGCCAAACACCTGAATTCGATGAATTCACCCTCGTATTAAAGGGGCGCATGCATGTTGAAACAAAAACTGGTTTAAACATTGTAAACGCAGGTCAGGCAATCCACACCTTTGCTGGAGAATGGATCCGCTACAGTACCCCAGGCAAGGAAGGCGCAGAATATATCGCAATCTGCCTTCCTGCTTTTTCACCGGAATCCGTCAACCGGGATCAATAATTCTATTTTTATCCAATTCAATTTGGTAAACTGTTCTTGGTATATTTAATGAACAACCATTCTATTGGTTAGCCATCTAGGAATCGCTATGGATAGTCTTCTGCATCATAACCTGTCCGAAACTCAATGGGTTTCACTTATTACCCTTTTGGTAATCGGCCTGCCTGTTTCTGCATATATCTTACGAACCTGCCTCAGCCTATTTAATGAGGAAATGCCTTCTTATCGAAGAGCGATGTTCATTGTTCCCGTAGTGGCGCTTGGAACTTATCTTGCATTTGATGTGCTTTCTTATTTAGTGCTGTTAGCTATCAGAGATAGCAGAGTCATTCAGCGTACGCCTTATGGGCATCCCAGCTTCGGGTTTCAACAATGGTTATTTACTGCATTACCTATTAAATGGGCGGTGGTTTCTTTCATCCCACTAATCCGATACACGCTCGTATTTATTGTGATAGCAATTGCAGGGATCCTGCAGGTTTTCTTTCTTACGATTCCATTTAGGAAAGCGCTATTTATATTTGTAGCACAATGGAGCGCCAACTTCTTTGCCTACTTCATCATCAGCAGTGCATTACATTTTTTCTCGGGAATTATGGGGCATTCCACTGGTTTGCATATTGATATGCAAACTATTCATGACAAGTACGAATCAGTAGTTTCCAATGATAAAGCAAAAGAGATTGTAAAAGATACGAATGAGACCGTAAAAACCGGGCTTCATGCTGTGCATGAAAGAGCTGATCCAATACTCAAGGAACTAAAAGAAAACCTAAAACCAATAACAGATAGGTTGCCCGCATCTGTAAATCATTTTCTAGATTCTGGTGGCTGGTGGTTGGTAATTGGACTGTTAAGTGTGGTGTTTTTCTTTTGGGCTAAATCGCTCTGGAATAAGCTCAAACGATCGTTTAGAAAAGGTAATCCCAACAAGAAAAAGCTTTTAATATCGTCCGAAAAATGGGCAGCAGGAGAACTGGTCGAAGATCTATCTAAAATGACGCCACCGATCAATAGGCCAGGTAAAGATCGTGTGACCGTAAAAGGAATACCTGCAAGAATATACCTTATCATTATGGCAAAGGCAGGCGGTTCGGGCCCTGATTTAAGCGAAAGCCAATCCGAAGCCATACTTGATTATGTACTATCAGGGTTAGGCGAAGTTTCGAGCAGAGATTACCCCCGTGTTCGAGTTTGGGAACCTCAGTACAGCCCAGAAGGATTCACCCAAATCTTCAGTCAAAATATCAGGGTGCCTGAACCCAAGGGCACTAAATCGAATTGGATATTAGCCAACGGCGCAGTGAAAATGGGGCGAGATAAAATCTATCTGGGCATCGCCTTTTTTGCAGATGAGCCAAACCTCGTCAGAAATATCGCGGTCACAGGTGATCAATGGCTTGACGTTCTACGCATTGAAACGCTTGTTTAATAATCCTCTGCCGATTGGGCATCATTATTCTGAGAATTGCGCCAGTTGCAAAAAGATTCAACACTGTAAGAAATTACACCGCCCATAATAAGACAAACCAAGCTCATAAAATGCCAACCTGTAATCAAATGCAAAAAAGCTACAATTAAAAGGCTAAGTACCGATCCCAATCCTAAAAATGTAAAATCCCTTGTATCGGGATTGAATTCTGCAATAAGTTTCTTGATTGAAAATTCTTCATCATCTTCAGAAACATCAGGCCGCACGCTTGAAACTTTTTTAACTTTCGGGCTTGCGGGTTGAGTCGATTCAATATTAGCCATGGTAGGCACATAAGGAACAGCAATATATTCTTCATTGCGGGCAGAAACCGCTTCTTCCTCAGCTGCCAAGGAAACGCGCAGGGCTTTAGCAGCATGAACAATTTTCGCAGGCCTATCTGAAACATCCGCAGAAACCATTTGGTCAACTAATGCTGCCAGCTCTTCAGGAGCCTCAGGCACAAGAGAACTCAAAGGCGGGAAAATCCCGGATCCCTCGACTTCAGGAGATAATTTACCTGCTAACGAACTGTACAGCAACTTCCCCACTCTGAAATTTTCTTCGACTAAAGTCAAATCTTTTACACCTGATAAACCTGCACCAGTACTTACAGGAACAATATTTCCTTCGGGAGAAACCTTGACCTCAGTAGCAATCATACTTGGAGAAATCAAAGCGCTTGCAAGCTTGACTGTTTTTGGGCCTTTGGGTTGGTTTTTGTTCGTCGCAAGTATTAAATCAGAATTCGAAAGGTTGCCGCTTGGTAAGCCTTTTTCCTGCGCATGTGCCACCGCAGTCATTACGATTGCCAAGATTTTTGCTGCATTTTGGTGTGGTATTTTTCCCCTTCGGGAGAGAATCATTTCCAGGCTTTCGCCCTCTAAGAATTCCCGAACGATGTAACTATGCCCGTTTGATACCCCTTTATCCACCAAACCTGCAAGATGCGGGTGCTTTATTTCTAACCCGATTTGCAATTGCCCCTGAAACTTCGTATTTAGCGCGGGGTCTTTAATCACTTCATCTTTTACAAACTGCAGGGCAAACTGTTCACCCAGAGGGTTTTGGACTTTCACCCCACCGGCATAGGCTCCACTTTTAATAATTTCAATCACATTATAACCTGCGATTTTAAGCGCTGACACTTTACCAGAAACCAGAACCGCTGCTTGAAATTCACTCAAAAACTTGTTCAATACCATCCATTTTAGAAACAATTTAATATCGGAAGATTCAACCCGGTTTGCTTGAAACCAGCGTTGTTTTGCGCTTTCAACTTCGCGGGAGGAAAGCAATTTCTTCTCTGCAATCAACTGAATTACTTGGTCAACATTCATTTCTGCACCTAAATCTTGTTTATTAATAATTAACTGCTTTTTTTACATTGCTAGATGTTATGACATTTGCAATGCTATTTCACAATAAAAATACTCATACTTATTGCTAAAATCACAAATTCTTAATATACCTACCCTATTACTTTGGGAGATATTTTTATGCGTCATGTGCTTTCTGCTTTAGTCCAAAATCAACCCGGTGTGCTGGCCCATATCTCTGGCATGCTTGCCTCGCGTGGTTTTAACATCGAAAGCCTTGCTGTTGGCGAAACCGAAGACCCCAACCTTTCGAGAATGACTTTTGTCGTTCATGGTACAAACGCCGAACTTGAACAGGTACGAAAACAATTAGACAAAGTTGTTACGGCTGTTCGTGTTGACGATATTAGTTCAGAAAATTTCATCGAACGCGATCTAATGCTAATAAAAGTTCAGGCAATGCCAACTCAAAGAGTCGAAATTTCTTTGCTGGTTGAAATGTTTCGGGGTAAAGTTGTTGATATAGGCACCGAAACTTTAGTTATTGAAATCAGCGGACAAGAAACCAAAGTTGTTGCTTTCATTGATCTCATGCGTCCCTATGGCATTATTGAATTAGCCCGAACAGGCAGAATTGCTTTGGTTCGGGGTAAAGGTAGCAAAGAGGTTCGATCCTAATGAGCAACCAAGAACTGATTCAATCTTCCACACGGACTCTTAATCCCAAAATATCAGAAGTCTTAAATTCCCTTGTTAAAGGGCAAAGAATCAAGATAACTCTCAAGCTTCGGGTAGGCAGCACTGCAACTTGGATGGCTCCCATTGAAGGCATCTTCAGGCATTTTAATTTCCTCTCCACTGGAATTGCAACCGATCGTATTCCAGAAGACGATATCGTCGTTGTGTGTGTCCATTTCACCAAAGACAACGGCGAACTAAGTAGTTTCACCGTGGATGACCATACTACCATCGAAAAGATTTAGTGTTATCTACTGCGCCACACTTTATCTTTAGTAAGGCCCAACGCAGCAGCTTTATCTTTGATTAATGCGTAGAATCGTGGAGCATCACCGGGGTAACCCGCGGTCGGTTCAATTCCTGGAACCTGTTCTGCCCAGTAAGAATTAAATTGTTTCATCAATCTTTCCCGCATCCATTTTGCGAGCATACTCGCAAGGCCCACCATGGGGTATTTCACATCAGCCTTGGGAAGAATTTTAAAGTTCCAGTTTTGATCCGCACCAAACGATTTATAATTACTTTCGCTTAAGCCTTCCTGCCCAGCAAGAATCAAACCTTTGTTCAAAATGTTCTGTAATGTTGCAGAGTAATTGTTTTTCCCGCCATGCTTGTCCACAAATCCGTAAATGGAATCATCCTGCGAAAAGTTTGAAGTGAAATGGCTGAAGATATTAATCATACCCTTGGAAAGCACCGCACCTTTGTTGTCTTCTTTCTCAACAACTTCATTGAAAGGCAAGGAAGGAAGGATGAAAAACCTACAATCAAAAGAGTCAAAACCACCCTCAATAAAATTCAAACTGTTCGTGGAATGAAGAGTCGGGGCGTCAATAGTTGGAAGGAAAGTTTGTTCATCGGGTTTAAACCAAGCCTCTTGGCTTAAGTCACTAATTCCAAAAACAGATTTTTCTTTAAGCCAATCTCCGAGCGTTTCCTTGGTATCAAAGAATGAAGCGACAGTTTTCTCCAGCCCCTCGAGTCCTTCTTTGGCATACGCTTTTTTCGAATCATCCACCAAGGGTTTGGGACTTTGCTTTTTCTTTGCAGTGCGAGAAAGAGCAGTAAAAGCTTCAACCCAATCGCCCTTCCCCTTCCATTTCGCCAACACTCCTGCCATCACAAATGGCCCAAGATTTGGCCCGTATCCTGCCTCATCCATACCAACCACCCATGGCGTTGTTGCATCTTGAATTTCGGTCATAAAGTTCTCGAAGTCTTTCGTAAATTTAGTAGTTTAATCTTTAACACAAGGGGGTTAGCAATGCTTAGTGAAAACATATTCTTAAAAATCATCTCGAAGGCTATTCCAGCAAAAATAATTCATGAAGACGATGTATGCCTGGCATTTAACGATATAAATCCGCAGGCACCAACTCATATTATCATTATTCCAAAAAAAGAAATTAAAACCCACGATGACCTTATGCCAGAAGATGCACATCTCATGGGGCATCTTCATCTGGTTGCGACCAAAATTGCAAAAGATCTTGGTCTGAAAGATGGATATAGGCTGGTCATTAATTGCAAAGAAACCGGCGGGCAAACGGTGCCACACATTCATATGCATTTGCTTGGTGGAAGAAATCTGGGTTGGCCACCGGGTTAAGTCGCCAATAAAGCTTCGATTTTTTCTTGAGCCAACAATCCGTCCTTTTCCAAGAGCATAAGAGATTCCACAATCTTTTCCTGATACCCTAGCTCTGTTTTAACAATGTCATTCATCTCTAAAATGTCGTCAGGCAAAACAAAATACTTGATCATGGGGTCTGATTTATCAAGTGCTGAGGGCTTTAAAAAATAAGCTCTGGAGCTTGTCCGTATCACTTTTGAGCCCGTTCTCGAATCATGCGTGTAGGCGAATTTTCTGCCACACTCTTCCACATACTTCGTTTGCATGATTGATCTTCCCCCATACTCCCCGTAGGGAATGCCACAAATATCAGCCAGGGTAGGCGCTAAATCAACATCCTGAAAATACCCCATGCGCCTTTGCCCGCCCTTCCCCGACTTAGGCTGATAAATCAAAAAGGGAAGATGGGTGAACTCCCTGTACAACCATTCCGGCTTAGTACCAAAAACCTCATGCTGCGAAGTTGCACTGCCTCTATCTGCGGTTATTATGAAACTGAAATCTTCTTCGCCAATCTTCTCTTGAATTGAAGCAACCATGGCGCCAAGCATATCGTCCACCGCAGCCCAAGCTGCTGCGCACCCTGAGGCCAACGCAAGATACTCTTTATCGTCCTTGGGTATAAAGCCATCGGCTGGATTAAGGATGGGTACGGGAAATTCCTCGTCTTCCGCAATCTCTTCACGATTTAGGAAATAATCCTGCAACTCTTCCTGAACGGGGCCTAAAAAATCTTTTCCTGCATCCCACGGGGGAAGTAAAGAAGGGACTTCAATCCAAGTAAGAGAATTTTGGTTATGATTCATAAAACCGTTTGATTCAATCATTGCATGGTGGTATGCAAGCGGGTTCGAAGAATCAGTTTTAAGAAGTGTTTTGCATGTAAAATGTGAAGCAAAGATCAAGCTGGAAGAATCTTTTTCGGCACCAATGAACTCGGTGTGCCAACCATTATTTTTCAAAGTTTGAGGCCAATGGGGAAAATTGTTTGGCAAATGATTAGGGGTTTGAAAATCGCCCTTAAGCCAGACCTTTCGTATTTCAGTTTCATCATAACTACTGCAGTAATAGTGATCCAAGACCAAGCTTTGTGCTGCGATGACATTCATATTTGGCATTTGAGTCCAATTGTTACCATAGCAAGGCAGAAACGCTGTATTTGCCCCTTTTAAAACAATGATGAAGACTTTCATAATAATCGTTAATAACCACAAGAAAAAAAGTTAAGTGTAACACCAATCGAAACATACAATTACAATTATAAGGGCTTTCGTACCTTAGGGTGAAAAGCATTCTGAGAGGATAGATTTAAAAGTATCACAATAACGAACTTATTGAGCTTTAAGAATTCAAAGAAAACGAAATGGAAAACTGGAGATAAGAGTTAATACGGCCTTGTACTTTCTCTTTATTTAGGTGAAAACTTTTATCACAGTAATTGATGAAAAAATTCAACATTTGATCAGGGGTAAAATGCATTGGTTCAGGATCCAGCACTACGCGAGATGATTTTTGATGATCTTAAAGGCATCATCACGGGAAAAATCCTGATCGATCCCCTTTCCCTTAAACTATATTCCTGTGATGCCTCCCCTTTTGAAGTTACGCCTCTTGCGGTTGTAATTCCTAACAACGAAGAAGAGGTAAGCGCCCTGGTAAAGTACGCATTTGAAAAGAAAATCCCCCTGATTCCCAGGGGAGGCGGAACAGGAACCAGCGGCGCTGCTCTAGGCAATGGGATTATCATCGATCTATCTCAAAATTTTACAAACATCATCAGCCTTGACGACGAGATTCTTCACGCTGAATGCGGTGTAACGATCAAACAGCTTGGCGATTTTATTGCGCGCACTCAATTCCGCATCCCATCTGCACCTTGGAATGAAGAACGCACGCTTGGCGGCTGGTTGTCCTCTGATGCCTCCGGCCCTTTCCTTCTTGCGGACAAACATCCGAGGCATTATGTCACTGCGTTAAAAGTTGTTTTAGATGATGGTTCAGTAAGCTGGTTTGAATCAACAAGCCAAGGGAGTGAACCTACAAAGGAAAAGGTATCGCGAGCAGAAATTGTGCAGGAGCGTTTTTCTTTTTTCTTAGAGGATCAAAAAGACGAACTGCTCTCAGCTACTTCAACCTTGCCTTACCCTCACGGGAACTACAACCTACGCGAAACAATCAAATCAAAGAATAAAGATTTGCATCAAGTTTTTTTGGGAGCAGAAGGCACTCTGGGTATTATTCTTGCTGCCAAAATTAAACTGGTCGAAAAACATGCAAACCCTCAATGGGGCCTTTATTGCTTTAACACCCTTCAGGAAAGTATGGAAGCTTCGCACTATGCGTTACAGCATTCCCCCGAGCTTTGCGATATTCTTGAACATCGTTTTTTCAGCCTGGCTAAAGCAGGAGACAACCTTTGCGCTGAATGGATTCATCCAAACACCAACGCTGTTTTACTTTTGTGCTTTTCAGGTGCGAACCAAAACATCTCTCTAAATGCATTTGATAAATCCATTTCTGAGGCAGGCATTATTCCCATCCGAACCTACCATTGCCTAGATGCTCAAACTCCCAGTCCCTGGAGGCTGAGGGAGGTTGCGTTAAAGGCACTTGCCCGAGTCAAAGGCCCTGAAACATTCCATCAGTTCATCGACGATTTGGTTCTGCCTAGAGAAAATCTAGGGGCGTTTCTTGAGCAACTTACCACCGTACTAAAAGAACACGAATCGACTGCCGTTTACGCCATTTGCCCCGGTACTGGCCAGGTACAACTTAGAGTCTTGGGCACGCCCCAAAAAAGCAAGGAGAGTGCCAGGCTTTGGTCGTTGGCAGATAAAGTCTATGGATTGGTGCAAGATTTTGGGGGGGCGTTATCCTGTCAGGAAGCATTAGGTTTATCGCGTTTACCTTGGCAGGCAAAACTATCTGCAGGGATTTTGCCCTCTCTTCAAAAAATCAAAGATTTGTTTGATCCTTACAATCAATTCAACCCAGGCAAGGTTGTGGGTACCTCTTCTGAAATCCCAATCTGGCCCTTTCGAAGTTTGGGTGACCTTGAAAATCCATCAGAGCAAAACAAAAATTCTGCAGCTACCATTCAACCCATACTCAAATGGAAAGACAATTCGCCCTTAATTGAAGCCTCTCATTGCAATGGTTGCGGGCTTTGCAAAACTCAAAGTAGTACAAAACGAATGTGCCCCACCAACCGGGTGATTAAAAACGAGCATGCCACCCCGAGGGCCAAGGCCAACCTCGCTCGAATGCTTTTAGGATCACCTAAAGACCAACAATTGTTCAGCTCCGAAGAAATGCGTGACATTTCCGACTTATGTATCAACTGCAGAATGTGTGCCACCGAATGCCCTTCGCATGTCGATATTCCTGGCCTTATGCTCGAGGCCAAGGTTGCCAATGTTGAAATGCATTCCATCGAAAGATCGGACTGGGTTTTATCCCGTACCGAGCTTTTTTCTTCTTTAGGCAGCATGCTTGCACCACTTTCTAACTTGATGCTGGGCAATTTCTTTTCAAGATGGCTCATCGAAAAACTTTTTGGAATTTCGAGATCCAGAAAGCTTCCACCTTTCGCCAGAGCTAACTTCATCAAAAGGGCCAAGAAAAAAGGCTGGACTAAAAAACCCAACCCTGCAAAAACTAAGGTCGCCTATTTTGTCGATATCTTTGCCAATTACCATGACCCTTCCGTTGGTGAAGCCATTGTTGCAATTCTGCATCACAACGGCATCGAAGTGCATGTCCCTGAAGGTCAGGTGGGATGTGGTATGGCGCCTTTGGCCCAGGGGGATGTGGATTATGCCCGGGCAGCTCTAAGGCAAAACATAAGGGTATTTGCTGATTTAGCTCGTGAGGGTTATCCCATCATTTGTTCAGAGCCCACTGCTGCGCTTTTTTTCAAACAAGATGCTGGGCGACTTTTAGAAGATCCCGATGTTGATCTGGTTGCTAGCAAGGTGGAAGAATTTACCAGTTTCCTTTGGAACCTTCATGTACAAGGATTGCTTAAAACAGATTTCTCCCCTGTTAACTTACAGGTCGGGCAACATGTGCCATGCCATCTCAAGGCTTTGGGCCAACCTCTTGTTACTGCGCAACTTCTTGGATTGATTCCCCAACTTCATCTCGAGGCTTTAACCGATTCTTGTTCAGGGATGGCGGGAACCTACGGGCTAAAGGCTTCTAATCTCAGCCTTTCCAAGAGCATTGGCCAACCCATGCTTAGTCATCTTGAAAAATCAAATTTGGTTTTGGGAACAACGGAGTGCAGTGCCTGCAGAATCCAGATGGAAGATGTTGGTGCCAAACAAACCGTGCACCCTGCACAATTGCTGGCATTCGCCTACGGTTTATTGCCTCAACTATCACGAATGATGCCAAAGATGGTGAAAAAGAATTAACAATGATAAAAATTTCTGTATTATTTTTTGCAGGGGCGCGGGAAATTGTAGGGCAAAATCGCTTGGAAATGGAATTACCTGCGCTTACAAGCATTGCAGAACTGAGGGGGATATTAATGGTAAGATTTCCCCGGCTTGAAAGTCTTGCAAGCAGGGCCGCTTTTGCTGTAAACGAAATATTTGCGCTTCCGGATACTCTTCTTGCCCAAAACGATGAAGTGGCATTTTTACCCGCAGTGAGTGGCGGATAAGGTAAAATGAATATGCGAATCCAATTAACGAATGAGCCAATAGCGCATCAGGATATGGTTGAAAATTGTCGATCGAAGTCTGCGGGTGCGGTCGTGCTTTTTCTAGGCACTGTCAGAGAAATTACGGGCAATGAGCAGACATTGTTTTTGGAATATGAAGCCTTTGCGCCCCTTGCAGAAAAAGCACTGGCTGAGATAGCAGAGCAGGCTAAATCCAAGTGGGCCATTGAAAAACTCGAAATTATTCACCGCTTGGGCATCTTGCAACCTGGGGAAACTAGCATTGCGGTTTGTGTCAGTTGCCCCCATCGGGCCGATGCATTTGCAGCGTGTCAGCAAATTATGAATAAGATAAAGGAAGTGGTTCCGATTTGGAAAAAGGAAACCAGCCCTAAAGGTGTCTCCAACTGGATTCACCCTGCGAATTAATCCGCATAATTCATGAACTTTGGAACCTTATGAAGCACCTACCAATACAAGAACCTCTCATCAAAAATGACCTTGCTCAAATTGGGGCAAGTTCGGGCAACCTCATCGACACTTTTGGACGGGTCCACAATAATCTTCGTATCAGTGTTACCGACCGCTGCAATTTACGCTGCGTTTATTGCATGCCTGAAGATGTTCAGTTTCTCGATAGCAAAGAACTGCTTTCGTTTGAGGAAATCAACGCCTTTGTAAAGATCGCAGTCACCCGGGGCATCAACAAAGTAAGGCTTACAGGCGGAGAACCTCTTTTACGCAGAGATCTATCAACTTTAGTGGGGTTTCTATCCCAGATCGAGGAAATCAAGGATCTCAGCATGACCACCAATGGGATGCTGCTAAAGAGCCAGGCTATGGCTTTAAAACAGGCAGGTTTAAACCGTATCACCATTAGCCTCGACACCTTGATCCCCGAGCGCTTTTTGGATCTTTGTAAAAGGGATGGCCTTGCGCAAACCCTGGAAGGCATCGATGCGGGTATTCGTGCGGGCTTCCAAAGCATCAAATTAAACACGGTTAGCATCAAAGGAATCAATGATGATGAAATAGTAAGCTTGGCGAAATTTGCCCGCGAGAAACAAATTGAGATTCGATTCATTGAATATATGCCCATAGGGGCCAACCCATGGGAAAAGGCAAAAGTAATGCCTGCGCACGAAATCCTCGAAAAAATTGATAAAGAAGTTGGTGCGCTGGTGCCCGCAACCAACTACGACCCGAGGGCGCCCGCCATGGAATTTGTTTATGAAGATGGCAAAGGAAAGGTGGGGATAATTGCCTCGGTATCCAAACCCTTCTGCCAAAGCTGCAATCGGATTCGAATAACTGCCGAAGGAAAGTTGCGAAACTGCCTATTTGCCTTGGAAGAAATAGATATAAGGCCATTTCTTAGACCAGAGGTGGATACAAAGAGCATATTAACGATGCTAGAAAACAGTGTTGTTTCTAAATGGGCTGGGCATCAGTTTAATACAAAAGAATTTATCAAGCCTACAAGAACCATGCATGCAATAGGGGGCTAAATACTAGCGCCTTTGCCATGATGATTCTGCCAAAGTTTTATCCCAAGTTGTTTCGAGATAAGACTTTACTTCTTCGGAAGGAGAGGCAACTTTAGCCTGATCACTTTGAGTTCTAAAGTCAGCTTCGGAAGGTGTTGCAGCGAGGTCAAACCATTGAATCTCGTTTTCCGTCATGGTATCCAAGCCTAACCATTCGACAACTTCGACTTCATCTCGACCGATTTGGGTAACTACGGAAGTTGGGGTACCATCAAAAAAATGAACTCTTCCTGCATTATCTTGGCGATGAAGATAAAATCTACGAACCCTATAGCCAGGAAGCCGCGTTAATGCGTCGTCCTTACCTTTAAGTGGGAAGAACTTCATGTCGATCATCTTTTCACTACAACCCTGTAAGTACTTACCCAAACCAAGCAAACGCTGGCCATGCTTACAAAGTGCGTCAATTGCTAGTTCAGCAGCGGTACCATCGGGCCATAATATGTTATAGCCTTCAAATGGTATCTTTTCTTCCAAACGATCTTTGGAAGGGTCTCTGCGAAACATTAGGGTTAGCGTTCTCGCCATCCACATCTCTCAAATAGACATTACAAAAACAGCTTGGAACCATCTCCAAGAAAACTGAATCTTGATTGCTAGGTCATGATAACCAACTCGATAACATGTAAACAAGTAATCTTTACATTAAATCAATTAGCACAACAAGATACGCAAATTTTATGGTGAATAATTGAAATGACTAGTAAATTCCGTTTTAAATGGTTGAACTTTTGGACATATGTACACTATCGCTAAAACAGGGTAGGTTGCGAAGGGTTGTCATCCTCTTGGTTTTCTTTGATCGGTACTTCCTTGCCTAGAAGATTATAAGCCTTGCTTGTTGCGATGCGACCTCTCGGAGTTCGAATGGTAAATTGCTCCCGCAGCAAATACGGTTCGATTTCATCACTAAGCGTATCCACCGGAAGATTCATGGTAGCGCTCAAGGCTTCGATACCTACGGGGCCACCCGCAAAAACCCCAATGAGTGTTTCCAAATACCTACGATCTTGCTTATCTAAACCCGCTCGGTCAACCTCTGCCATTTCCAACGCCGTCTTGGCCAGAGCCAAATCAATGCTGCCATCGCCTTCGCTTGCAGCAAAATGCCTAGTCCACCACAGCCTAGAATTAGCGATTCTGGGGGTACCGCGGCTTCGAATAGCAATTTCTTGGGCGGCTTCTTCGGTGATGGGAGTATTGAGCTTCCTTGCGTTGATGATCAGAATTTCCGCAAGTTCCGCAGGAGAGTAAAACTCTAAATGCTCATGCATTTTAAAGCGGTCACGCAACGGGCTCGAAAGCATCCCACTGCGGGTGGTTGCGCCAATTAATGTGAATCGTTTCAACTTTAAGCTGATGGTTCGGGCGTTCATGCCCTCGCCCAAAACGATATCCACCCGAAAGTCTTCCATTGCGGGATAAATAAATTCCTCTACCGTTCTGGGAAGGCGATGAATTTCATCAATGAAAAGAATCGAGCCCTCTTCCAGATTGGTTAAGAAAGGAAGAAGATCTGCAGGTTTGGTCAAAGCGGGCCCAGAGGTCAGCTGCAAAGCTGTCCCCATTTCATTCGGCAACACCGTCGCAAAGGTGGTTTTTCCCAATCCAGGGGGGCCATCAAACAGCATGTGGGAAAGAGGCTCTTTCAGTTTCTTACATGCTTTCAACACAATCTGTAATCTTTGCACCACTGCTTTTTGACCAATCACCTCTCTTAACCAACGAGGGCGCAACGCCGAGTCGTATTCTTTCGGGTCCTTAGAGGCATCAGGTTGAAGAATTGGTTGACGAGCCATTATTTAATCTTTCAGTATTAATCTTTCAGCTCCAAATCAGGAACCTTTAAAAACAGCATTGATGGCCTCCTCTACAGAGGCAGGCACCTTACCCGATGCAATTAATTTGTCGATGCGTAATCTCGCCTCAGAGGGTCCCAAACCAAGGGCCATTAATGCGTTGAACACATCTGCAAAAATCTTATCATTGCCCGTATCCGGGCCCCCGGATATCGCTTGCAACCCGGCATGGGCCATAGCAAAGGTAGCAACTTTTTTCCTTAGCCCCGCCACAATTTTTTCTGCCATCGCCGGCCCTATCCCGGGCAAAGTCGTTAACCATTTGGTATCTGAACGCTGGATTGCATCAGCAATTTGATTAACAGGCATGGCAATGACCCGGATGGCTTTACGGACTCCGATGCCATCCACGGTGCAAATAAGTTCAAAAAAGCTCATGTCAGATTCATGAAGAAAGCCCAACAACCTTGGGATCATTCGCCCTTGCTGAACAGGATTGCCCTCAAAAAAATGAAGCGTATGAAGAGATATTTCCTGACCTACACGATCTTGGATTTGTCTGCGAACCAGTTCGGTCACCAACACTTGATACTCGAAGGCCCCAACTTGAATTCGAGCATCCTCCTCTTCCGCCTTGTTCAAAATGCCGGTGATCTTGCTAATCATAAAAGCTCCGGCTTCTCTAGGGAAATTGCATGAATGTGAGTAAGTCCTATGGCCATGGCATCTGCAACATCGGGTGGCTCGGGCAATTCAGCCAAGCCTAATTCTCTTTGAATAGCCCATTGCACTTGCAACTTTCCTGCCCTGCCACTGCCTGTCAAAGTTTTTTTAACGCGGGTAGGATTATAACTGGTGACCGACAATTTATATTGGGCAGCAGCAAGGAGAATAACGCCTCGGGCATGGGCCATTAAGATTGCAGTACGAGGGTGTTTATAATGGGAGAACAGTTGTTCGACTGCCATGGACTGAGGTTTAAACTGTTCGATAATTTCCATCAAACTATCGTAAAGAGAGGCAATACGAACTTGAAGTAATTTACTTCCCGAATCTTTGGTGGAAATGATACCGGCTTCAAGGAGCTTGGCGCCTTGCCCAACTTTCTCCAATACCGAATACCCGGTAACCTGCAAACCAGGATCAATGCCCAGAACTCTTTTAAAGGTCTGGGGTTGTAGTTCCCGAATGTTTGAAGAGGCAATAGCCATGAGTTCTTCCATGAAAAGTCAAAGAAGGCTGTATTAAGGCCCAACACGCCAGCCGGTTTCTCCGGGCCTGTCTTCCAAAGTGATGTTAAGCTCGGTCAGCCTTTTACGAACCTGATCAGCCAAGGCAAAATTCTTAGCCTTCCTAGCATCAGCACGAATATCGATCAGGAGGCTCATTATGCCATCCATCAACTGGTTGTTACCTTGGTTGTTTGCAGTTTCTTGTGGTTCAAGAAACAATCCGAGAATCTGGGTGATTTCCCTGAAAACACTAACAGCAGCAAGGAATTCAACCTTGGCTTCGGGATTGGCTTCGGGGGTATCAATCTTCGATTGATCAGCAAAGCGATTAAGAGCATTAAGAAACTCGTGGAGGGTGCCCAGCGCACCGCCCGAGTTAAAATCATCCGAGAAAGCATCGAGAAAAGAATCTCGATGCTTATAAATCTCTGAAAGAAAAGCGGAAAGCCCCTGAGGCGTAGGCTGGTGCTTTATCTTCCCAATAACCTGATAAAAGCTATTACCACTGATGCGTTTAACCCGGTCAAAAAACCGATAAAAGGAGTCAAGCGACCTGCGGAGTTCGAGCAAACGATCTTCGCTATATTCAATGGGGCTTCGATAATGCGATGTTAAAAGCAGATACCTGAGAGTTTCGGGCTGATGCTTTTTCAATAACTCAGTGACCACGATTTCGTTACCTTCGCTCTTCGACATTTTCTTATCGCCCGTCTTCATCAATCCATTATGAAGCCAGTATCGTGCAAAAGTCTTTCCTGTGAAGGATTCGGATTGCGCCAGTTCATTTTCATGATGGGGAAACTGTAAATCTAAACCTCCCCCATGCATATCGAAGGATTCGCCCAACAATTTCATGCTCATCGCAGAGCATTCGATGTGCCAACCGGGCCTTCCCGAACCCCATGGGCTTTCCCACATCGGTTCGCCAGGCTTAGCACCTTTCCACAACGCAAAGTCACCGGGGTTCCTTTTTCGTTCGTTTATTTCAATCCGAGCTCCTGCCTCAAGTTGTTCCGGGTCTCGGTTGCAAAGCTTTCCGTAATCTTCATCTTTGGAAACATCAAAATAAACATCACCTGCCGAGGGATAGGCAAAACCCTTTTCGATCAAACCGCTGATCATCGATTGAATTTCGCCAATGTAATGAGTGGCTCTGGGAAAATGATCAATGCCGGTAACTTGAAGTTTCTTAAGATTGGCAAGATAATCCGCAGTCACTCTTTCTGCGAGTTCCGTCACCGTGGTATTTTGTTTTTTTGATTCAACAATAAGTTTGTCATCAACATCAGTGATGTTCACAACAAAGTTCACTTGGTAATCAAGATAAGAAAGAAACCGCTTGATGGTATCAAAGATAACGGGGCCGACCATATGCCCAACATGGCTAGGTTTGTAAACTGTGGGGCCACAAACATACATGCCCACCTTCTTAGGTTGGAATGTTTGAAAATCTTCTTTTTGGCGAGTAAGCGTGTTGTAAACTTTAATCTGCATCTATAATCCTTTACTTAACAACCCGTTCCACTCTAGGAACGACCCAAAAGAACCACCGCCTGGCAACTCATTGCCTCGGCCCTTCCAATAAACCCGACTTTTTCGCCTGTCTTCGCTTTTACATTCACACACGAAGCATCCAAGGAAAGCAACCGGGCCAGGTTATCTCTGATGCGAGGTTTCACCATCCCCAATTTTGGCTCCTGAGCAAAAATAATGACATCTACATTGATAAGATGCCAGCCCAGACTTGCAATTTGAACCAGAGAATGTTGCAGAAAGATTGAAGAATCAACATCTTTATTGGCAGCATCCGTATCGGGGAAGGCATCGCCTATATCCCCAAGGCCTGCAGCCCCAAGGATGGCATCGGTAAGGGCATGAAGCACAATATCCGCATCACTATGGCCCGATAATCCACGCGGGTAATCAACTAAGATTCCGCCTAGTATAAGCTTTCTTCCTGCTTCAAGCCTATGCGTATCGTGGCCAATTCCAACCCGATTCATTACGGGGCTCCATCCTTGTTAGTTGTCAAAAGGCACGCCTACTGCAAAGCTCTCAAAGCGCATCATATGTTTGTTGAAGGTAAGGGTGATGTCGCCTATGGGCCCGTTACGCTGTTTTCCGATGATCACTTCGGTAAGGCCTTCATGCTGCCCTGGCTCAAATCTTTCGGGCCGGTGCAAAAGTATCACGGTATCTGCATCTTGTTCGATGCTCCCCGATTCACGCAAATCCGAAAGTCTCGGCTTGTGATCTTGCCTATCTTCAGAAGAACGATTCACCTGTGCCAATGCGATAACGGGGATGGAAAGTTCCCGTGCCAGCCCTTTTAACCTACGGCTAATTTGAGCCACCTGCTCCTGCCTGGGGTCTCTACGATTTTCAGGCTCAATTAGCTGTAAATAATCGATCACGACCATTTTAAGATCATTTCTTAACTTCAATCGCCTAGCATTTGCTGCTATTCGAAGCATACCCTGGCCAGGCGAGTCATCGATGAAAATCTTCGCATTTCTCATCACGCCGCTGGCTGCAATCAGCCTTTCCATATCTTCAGCATTCATCACACCTTTACGCAATTTCTGGGCATCAACTCGGGCATGAGAGCATAAAAGTCTCTCGACGATTTCCACCCGCGATTGTTCCAACGAACAAAACAACACCGTCGATTTCTCGTCTACAGCAATATTGCGAATCAAGTTCAATGCAAATGCAGTTTTCCCAACCGATGGCCTCGCTGCGATGATTATCATTTCACTATTCTGAAACCCTGCGGTTACTTCGTCCAAGTCTGGGTAGCCACTGCTTATTCCACTTATTGACGAACCACCCCTTGTTTGACGGTGATCAATTCGATCAAAGGTTTCTTCCAGAATTTTTTCCATGCCATAGACACGCCCAGTTACACCTCGCTCTGCAACATCAAGCATTTTTCCCGTGGCCTGATGCAGCAATTCATCCGCTGGACCAACTTGGTCGTAAGCATCCCGAAGGATTTCATTGCTTACATTAATGAGCGAGCGTACGATCGATCGATCGCGCACAATATGTGCATAGTGCACCGCATTGGCAGCGGTGGGTGCAGCGTCCCAAAGCTCGGCCAAGGCCCCATAGCCTCCGACATCATCGATTTGATTCGCTTGTTTTAGGGCTTCGGTGAGAACGACTAAATCAACAGGTTTGCCTGACTCGTAAAGAACGAGCATAGCTTTGTAGATTTTTTGATGGGCATCGGAATAGAAGTTATCAACATTAAGGATTTGAACGACATCGCCAATGACATCGTTGCTTCTGAACATACTACCTAGAACAGATCGTTCAGAATCAAGGCTTTGGGGCAAAAGTCGCCCCGAGCCTGAACTATCATAACTGGCAGAAGCCATGGGAATCCTCCCGGCAAGTGACTTCCCGGGAAGAAAAGCGCCCCGGTTGAATGAGGGCTAATCTAAATTACTTTCCGGGAATTACAGCAACAGTAAGTTCTGTTTCGATATCGTAACCAAGATTCAGCTTAACAGCATAGATGCCGGTTTCTTTGATGGCACCCTCGAGACGAATCATATCTTCTTCGATCATAAGATTCTTCGCTTTGAGAGCCTTCAAAATTTCCGCTGCACCCACAGAACCGTAAAGATGACCTTCTTCATTGACTCTGGATTCAATATTCACACCACCAAGGCGAACAATTTGTTCAGCCATGGCTTTAAGGTCGGCGTGACGAGCATCTCGTGCTTGCTGAAGTTTGACTTTGAATCGGTCAAGGAGGCGCAAGTTATGTTGGGAAGGCGCAGTTGCAAGGCCCCTGGGCAAAAGAAAGTTTCTGCCATAGCCATGGCGAACTTCGACGACTTCGCCTTGTTTGCCTACATGAAGCACATCCTGAGTAAGAACCAGCAGCATGCCGCCTGTTTTACCTTTGATTACCTGTGCGCGTTTTCGTTTATTCGGTTCCATGGTAGTACTCATCTTTTTAACTCCCTAAGCCCTTCTATTTAGAAGGGAAGTTCTTCATCTTCACGAGGAGCAGGGCGATTGCCGCCTTCTTCTGCAAAATCCTCTGCACCAAAATCATAAGCGTCGCCACCTGAAGATGCCCCACCTTTACGAGGTGCACCTTTGGACTGGCCACCACTGCCGTCTTCTGAATTACCTCGGCCATCAAGCATTTGCAGGCTATCAACTACTATTTTGAGAGCTTGCCTTTTCTCGCCAGCCTGAGAAGTCCACTGTTCCAAAATTATATGACCTTCAAGGTAGCATTGCTTGCCTTTGGTCATCATTTGTTCAACACGGTCAGCAAGTTTGCCGTAATCACCACGATTAAAAGCCTGACAATCAAGAAAAACCGGCTCATCAACCCACTCGCCGCCTTTTTTAGTCCGATTATTAACCGCAAAACCAAACTTTGCAACTTTGCCACCATTACTAAAGGTTCGAATCTCAGGATCTCTGGTCAATCTACCAATAAGCATTACTTTGTTGAGGTTCGCCATGGTGTCACTACTCCTGTGAAATTAACGGTACTTTTTGCCAACTGAAAGCTTGTTTCAAGATAAATTAGAAATCCTACAAAGCAAGCCTAGCAGCAATAAAGTTACAATGAAAACCCGCGTTAATCTTTGTTGTCATAGCGACGACCACCGCCACCACCGCCACCACTACGGCGAGGGCCACGGTCATCTTCTTGGAAATAATCTTCACCCGTAGGATCTTGTTGAACCGTTTGCAATGCAACAGGCCTGTCTTCACGGGCCAAAGAAACCATAACATCCACGAGCTTGGGATCAATTTTGAGAAAAAGAAAACGAAGGATGTTTTCATTAAGGAGGCAGTCCTTTTCGACTTCCACCAAACTTGGCCCTTCCATTTTAATATAAAGCAAATAATAAAGGGCTTTCTTTTGGCCCTTCACGGTATACGCCAATTTACGATCGTCCCAGGGGCGGGAGATCAATACTTCTGCCTTGTGTTTTTCAAGGATGGCATGAATCTGGTTCGATAATTCTGTGGTATTTCCAGCGACCTTGTTCGTGTCGAGCAAAAACATGCATTCATAAACATTCACATTCACTGCCATGATTTACACCCTATCCTTGATAAGAAAACTACAAAACTTTTATTACTTTACCGGGCCATTGAATCGATTCATGCAAACATGAATCCCATCCTTAACCCAGCTCCAAACCGCATCCACCGCATCATCTACCATCATTTTCGCTTCGGTCATCTCGTGAGGCCTGAATTTACCCAATACATAACCAGCTAAATTCGCTTCACTCGGACCACCAACACCAAGCCTTACTCTCGGGTAATTCGTACTACCCAATTTATTTTGTATGTCTCGGAGGCCATTATGCCCACCGTGACCACCTTCCGCACGAACCCTTATTTTACCCAAAGGCAAGTTCACATCATCGCATAACACCAGCAAATCACAAAACTCAACCCGGTAAAATCCTAATATCTCAGATACGCAAGAACCACTAAGATTTATAAATGTCATGGGCTTTACAACTAAAATCTTTTCCTCGCCCTTAACCACCTGACATACCGCACCGTGAAACTTTAATGCGTACTTTCCATCCCCATCCGTCTTCGCAATTTTATCAAGTACATCAAAACCTATGTTATGGCGGGTACCATCGTAATCAACACCAGGGTTCCCCAAACCCACGACCACCTTCATACGCCTGCCCTTTTGTTAAATTCAAAAGGCCACTAATTATTCTTCTTCTTCAGCTACTGGCTTGGGTTTCTTGATAACCTCAGGTTCGGTAGCAGCAGCGCCAAGTTCTGGAGGAATCGTTGAAGCCACTTCAGCTTTAGCGGAAACAATATGTACAACAACTGCATCTTCATCCGCAAGGAATTTAACCCCTTCAGGAGCTATTAATTGCTTCACATGGATCACGCCACCCAATTGTAATTCACTTACATTGACGCGAATCACCTCAGGAATATTTAACACCAAGCACTCAATGTGAATCGAATGCATGGGCATATCAAGAACACCGCCTGCCAACAGACCAGGCGCAGTGCCCTTCAATTCAAGAGGAACCGTGATATGGATTTTCTCATCAGCGCTTACGCGGGAAAAATCGACATGAATCACATCATTTCCCAAATAATCCCATTGTACATCCCGGATTAGTGCTTTTTCGACCTTGCCATCCGTTTCGAGATCTACAAGGCGTACGCCATGCTTTACGATTTTTATTAATTCAACATGGCTTGCAGAAAGGCTTACAGCGCTTTCTTTATGGCCATAGACAACACAGGGCACCATGCCTGTTTTTCTAAGCTTTTTAGCAGCTTTTGAGCCTTGTTCTTTGCGCGTGTGTGCCGTTACTTTTACAACTTGAACCATGACATTTATACCTGAAAAAATAATATAGGAACCTGCCACTGCTGGGAAGTTCTCTCGAATGTCTCAATGCAGATAAGATATTATCGTAAACAGAAGGGCAAGGTGCAATAGGCTGAAGAAAAAAACCTCAATTTAACAAGAATTTATGCAGCTTTCTTGAGACTTTTTGATCGATCTTGATTGGGTAATACTAGCACGCCAGCGAGTCTGCTGCCTGAATCTTCAATTCTTCCAAGTATTTCTTCCACAGTTGCAGATCCAGATTTGCTTGCAGGCACTAAAAGACAAATCCCATCACATTCTCTTGCCAATCCTAAAGATCCTGACTCTTCCGACCAGATTCCACCATCGATAAGAATTAGACGGTGCTGCTTCCTTAATGTCCGTACTAATCCCCTAGGTGAACGAACGATCAGTCGTGGGCCGTTTTTTGCATTAACACTTCGGCTTCCCGCTGTCACCACTTTTAATCCGGTTATTCCCGATTCTTGCAGGCAATCTTCAAGCTCGGCTTTGCCCGAAACCACATCCTGCCAACCAGGGCACTCCGGTAACCCTAGCCAACGCTGTAAATTTCCCGCGTTTTCCCTAGCTTCCACCAACACCACTTCTCCACACAACGCAGCTTCTTTCGCAAGCTTTAGAACAGCATCCGCAATTTGCACTGCTGGAGGAGTTACAAATAACAAGGTCCCTTCTTGTTTGGTTGGAAATTCCGCAATCAAGCTTTTCATCAAGTCTGCGTAGCAACCACCTTCATCTTCTGAAACTTCGCTTTTAACAGGGGAAAAGACTGCAGGAATGGCGGGCGCAATCTCTGGTTCGATCGTACTTAATTTTAATTTGGGGCTTTCAACAGCAGGCTTAATACTCATGACATCGGGCGAACCAACAACATAACCTTTGGGCCCAACTTCTATAAAAGAAAAGCCGTTGCTGAGATTATTATCTTGAGGCTGCTCTACTGCGGATTCCTGAATGGGCGCAGTTTCCTGAATTGGGACAGGTGCTACATCAATTTTTTTGGTTTTACGACCGGTTTTGGGTTTCGACCCCGAACCTAGCGCATCGAACATTCTTGCCATCCTTGAAAAACCTCCGTTTAGGCAATGCAGCCTAATCCTAGGCAGTCCTGCCTAATTCGCCATGATTTAATAATCGGACTTCTGGGCCCTGCACTCGATCGATGTTTTGCAAAAGATCAAATTCTTTGTTTTCGCGAACTTGAAGCCAGGGGCGTTTCAGCAATTCAATCGCAGTTTGTACATGCTCAAGATCCAGCCTATTCTGCCCCGCCTGAGTTACTTGTTGGTGCGAAAGTTCTCCCACCTGATTCAAGATCCGCGGGATACCACAGCTAAAAGAAACCAGCTTTTCAAGAGCGCTTTCAGTAAAGTAGCCCGGCAACTTTTGCGCAATTCTGGCATGATGGATTAAATAATCAGCGGCTTCATATTTGCCCAAAGGCTCAAGGGTTGGGCAAAAAGTGATGCGTTGTCTGAAAGATTCAAAGTATGATTTTTTAAGTGTTTCAAGGATATCGGGCTGCGATAAAAGAACAACTTGGGCGGCCCTGCCCCCTCCGGTTTCAAGATTTCCTATCAAACGGTATTCTTCGAGCAATTCCGGGTGCAACAGGTGTGCCTCATCCTGAATGATCAACGCTGGCCCATGCTCTGCAAAAGATTCATAAAGTTTTTCGGTGAGATCCATGCGCAACTCTTGGGCAGTTTGTTTAACACTGGATAACCCAAGATCAAAAAGAATACCCTTGAGCAAACCTAGTGTGTTATCAAATCTGGCATGGGGAAGAAAAGCTACTGCTTTAGGGTTTTCAAGTCGTTGCAATAATATTTGAGCTAATAATGTTTTTCCCAATCCGGGCTGCCCTATTAAGAGCGCAAAAGGTTCGCCAAATTCCAATGCTTTTACAAGCCCCGCCAACGCTACCTCGTGTCCCGTTGATGGGTAATAGCACGAAGCGTTTGGGGTGGTGGGGAAAAATCTGCCTGAGGTATCGTTATTCAGGCCAACCATAAACAATATCTCTCCTAAGTTTCATGATTCCATTCACGAAACCAAAGGAAGTATCGGCACAATATGCCATTAACTTAAGGTGTTAGGAATTACCCAGTTGAACCAGATTGGTGCTTTTGCGAAGAAAACCCGGCCCCCTGAGCAACTAATAACGCCAGTTCGGCAAGCTCACTGACCGTACCGAAGGAATCCCAGCCCCTGAGCTTGCCAAAAGGGCCTCGCTCCTTTGTTAACCCCCGCGCCTTTGTCAACTTCGCGTATGCGGAGTTCCATTCTTGGCTTTTGTATTTTTGCCTTCAAGCCCGCCCACTGCGCTGGGTGGGGCTGCCTTTTTCCTTCTCATTAATCAAAAACAAGTAACCCATGGAACGCAGTCCATGGGCTTTGAAGCCATTCACCAACCC
>QWPF01000120.1 GCA_003671255.1 Planctomycetota bacterium
AGTCGGGCATTAGTATTGATGAAACTCTTAATATAGCCAGGCAAGCGCAAAGAATCGTGCAACGAGGTGTCCAACTTGCCATCGTTGTAGGTGCAGGAAATATCTTGCGTGGCGCACAATTCAGTGCAGGGGGCGATGTAATCAAACAAGCTTCCGCACATTACATGGGTATGCTTGCCACCGTTCTTAATGGCATAGCACTTCAAGAAGCCTTAGAAAGCTTAAACTGCGAAACCCGATTGCAAACCGCTCTTCGCATGGAAACCCTTGCAGAACCCTATATCCGCAGGCGCTGCATCAGGCATCTTGAAAAAGGTCGGATCGTGATTCTAGCGGGTGGCACCGGAAACCCATTTGTTACCACAGATACAGCTGCAGCACTTCGAGCACGCGAACTTTCTGCTGAAATTCTTCTGAAAGCAACTCGTGTTGATGGGGTATACAGCGAAGACCCAGAGTTAAACCCACATGCGGTTCGTTACGAAAACCTGACCTACAGCCAGATTCTTCGCGACAACCTTCGAGTCATGGATATGTCTGCAATTAGTTTGTGCAGAGAAGGAAAAATGCCTATCCTTGTGTTTAATTTCAAACGCGATGGTAATATCGAGCGTGCAATCGCTGGGCATACCATCGGAACTCTAGTGAGCGAATAATTCCCCTAAACCCTTGAGAAGAGCACCATCATGAACAGCGATCAAATTCTTAAAGACACCAAAGACCGTATGGAAAAAGCCCTCAATGTTTTCATCGAGGAGCTAAAAGGTTTGCGCACAGGCCGTGCCACACCTGCCTTAGTTGATAATATCAAAGTGGATTACTACGGGTCGCCAACCCCTTTAAAACAAGTTGCTCAAATCAGCACCCCTGATCCACAACAAATCATGATCAAGCCTTTCGATGCCACTGCACTCAAGGATATCGAAAAAGCCATCCGATCCAGTGATTTAGGCATGGCACCCAATAACGATGGTAAAGTGATCAGGCTGCAAATCCCTTCGATGAGCGGTGATCAAAGGCAGAAAATGGTGACTCGCATCAAAAAAATGGGCGAAGATGCCAAAGTCTCCTGCAGAAATATCAGGCGCGATGGTAACAAACATTTCGAACTTGGTGAAAAAGACAAAACCATGACCGAAGATGAATGCACCAATGGCAAAACTGAAGTCCAGGGTATCCTGAAAAAATACGAAGATAAAGTGGGCGAGTTTGCAGACAAGAAAACCAAGGAAATCTTGGAACAGTAATCTCAAACGCTTAAGTTTTTTAGTCTTTACCCCTTGCCCCGCTGGTTTTCATCGGGGCATAGTTTTTACTAAAGACAATCCCAATGCGCACGATTCAAGAAATCCAAACCCTATTTCCTGCCTGCGCAACTAAAGGGCTTTCGTCTGATGAAGTCAATCTCAGCCGATCTACCTTTGGTAAAAATCTTCTTACTCCCATTCTTACTGAATCAATCTGGCTGAAGTTTCTGGGGAAATTTGACGACGCAATCATTAGAATTCTACTTGTAGCAGCCATCCTTTCTTTTTTTATCGAACTCTTTCAAGCAAACACTTCCTCTTATGCTTTTGCAGGGATTGCATTACTTGCTTTGATTCTGATCCCAGGATTTTTAATCTCCGCTTTTAGGCCACTCATCCCTGCAAGCCTTGCTTTCTTTTCCATCCCTCTTTTCTTCTTAGGAATAGCAGCAGGCCAACCCTCTTATGAAGGATTGGCAGTCATGATCGCTGTCATCCTCGCAACAGGCGTTGCGTTTTTAAGCGAGTGGAAAAGCAACAAAGAATTCGAAAAACTTAACTCCGCAAAAGAACAAATCCAGGCTAAAACCATCCGCTCCGGTTCTGTCAAAAACCTTTCCATGGAAGAGTTAGTGGTTGGCGACCTCATTCTTCTTGAAATGGGAGATGAACTCCCTGCAGATGGCAGAATCCTATCTTCTGAAAATCTTTCCATCGATCAATCTTTACTCACTGGTGAATCCGAACCTGTAGAAAAACATCTAATCTCAGCCAACCAATTCACCGATGGCACGGAAAACCCATCCTGCCTTTTTCGGGGCACCCAAGTCCTTGAGGGAAGCGCATCCTTCTTAATCACCGAAGTAGGTGATGATAGCATGATAGGCCAGATCGCCAGGAAACTTGGCATTTCTGACGATCACCAAAATAGTCAAAATGAAAGATTACGAAAACGCTTTTCTTCTAACCAAGAAACAACTCCCCTGCAGGAAAAATTAAGCGTACTCGCTAACACCATCAGCAAGTGCGGTTACATCGCTGCAATTATGATCTTTCTGGCAATGCTAGCCAGAGGGATGTTCTTTGTAACACCTTCCGAGGTGTTCATTCCAAGTTCCATGCCTGATATGCTCAAAGTTACTCACGCTCTAGTCGGCTATTTTCTTTACATGGTCATCATCATCGTGGTTGCAGTTCCTGAGGGCCTGCCCATGAGTGTTACGATTTCATTAGCCCTTGCCATGCGAAAGATGACCAAGGCAAAATCCCTTGTCAGGCAATTGGTTGCATGCGAAACCATTGGATCTGCAACGGTGATATGCTCGGATAAAACAGGCACGATGACTCAAAACAAAATGACTGCATGCAGGGTCATCACCAAAAATTCAATTCTAGAAAAAACCGATCCCAACTGGACAAGCCTTACATCAAAAAACCTCGAAGCCCCCAAAACCCCGATTGAATGGATCGCCTATAATGCCGCAGTTAACTCCACTGCACATCTAGAAGAAAAAGAAGGAAAGCTTGTAAGAATAGGAAATTCCACCGAGGGTGCCCTGCTGTTATGGCTTAAAGAAAACAAGAAAGATTATGCAGCAATAAGAGCCAACTCCACCATCAAGCACAAAGGTCTTTTTTCACCCGAACGAAAAACCATGTCGACTACCATCAATCATGGTTCAGAAGAAATCACACTGGTTAAAGGTGCCCCCGAAATAATCATTGCCTCATGCAAATCTATGATGCAGCAAGATGGCACCATTCAAAACCTTGATGCAATCGACCTCGGAAGCATCCGCCAAGCGATGGAGCAAGCCGCCTCGCAAGCCATGCGTGTTCTTGGTTTCGCAATCAAACAAAAAACAACGGATAGTGATGATGCGCTTACCTTATGCGGATTTATTTGCATCCAAGACCCGTTAAGGCCTGAAGTTCGGAATGCAATTGCAGATTGCAAAAGCGCAGGAATCCAAGTAATCATGATCACGGGAGATAACCCGATCACTGCCAACGCAATTGGCGTAGAAGCAGGCCTCGCAATCGAAGGGAAAACCGAATTAATTACAAGCGACATGCTGGCTCAAATGACGGATGAACAAGTAAAAGAACACCTACCAAAACTCACCATCCTTGCACGCGCAAAGCCTCTCGACAAATATCGGATTGTTAAACTACTTCAAGAGATGCAACATGTGGTTGCTGTAACTGGCGATGGGACCAACGATGCACCCGCGCTGAAAAAAGCCGATGTGGGGCTTTCCATGGGTATCACGGGCACCGAGGTCGCAAAGGAAGCAAGCAAGATTGTTTTGCTGGACGATTCATTTTCGACAATTGTAAAAGCTGTGCTATGGGGCCGTGCGCTTTACGAAAACATCCAGCGGTTTCTCCAATTTCAATTGACCATAAACCTGAGCGCATTGGTGATAGCATTCCTTGGCCCGTTCATCGGCGTTAGGCCGCCCTTCACCGTATTACAGTTACTTTGGATCAATGTGATCATGGATAGTTTTGCAGCGATCGCTCTTTGTTCCGAAGAACCCCGCAAGGGCCTATTGGAACAAAAACCTAAAATGCGCTCTGAAAGTATCATCACCAAAACCATGGCTTGGGAAATAGTCTCCACGGCGTTTTTCTTTGTCATCGCAATGCTTGCATTACTTTTAGGAATGAAGAACTACGGTTGGTTTTCTTGCGGTTTAACTCCGAATACCGAGTGGGAGTTCAGCCCTCTTAACGCACATCAGGTTTCCATTTTCTTCACCACCTATGTTCTATTTCAAGTCTGGAACATTATTAATTGCAGGTCCTTATCTGCTTCCGAAAGTGGCTTAAAAGGGGTGTTTACCAATCCAACCTTCCTCGCAGTCATGCTTCTTATACTTTTTGGCCAAGTACTTATCATTCAAGTTGGTGGCTCTGTTTTCAAGGTAACGCCCCTAGGAATTTCAGACTGGGCTATCATCCTTGCAGCAACTTCTGTCGTTATCATCAAAGCAGAGGTATTCAGATTCTTCCGACGGATTCGTAAAATCAAAGCCCAAGCCTAACACTCTGAAAGCACCGAGATGGACAAAACTAAATTGCAGGAAAATGCAGCAAAACTAGGGATTGGCAAATACTCGCGCCATGTGCTTTTGTGCACCGGACCTGCCTGCTGCACGGAAAAAGAGGGCCTTGAAGCTTGGGAGGAACTTAAAAAACAAATCAAGGAGCAAGGCCTGACTTCGGGTGAAAATGCATGCTATCGAACCAAGGTTGGATGTTTACGCTTGTGCGAGTCGGGGCCCATTGCAACCGTTTACCCCGAAGGCATCTGGTATGCCAGTATGACAAAAGAAAATATCGGAGCTTTAGTGGAAAGTCATCTTGTGAATGGCAAACCCCTAGAAGATCTGGTGATTACCAAAAACCCGCTTCCAAGAGATCAAGCTTCTTCCAAGGAATCCTGAAACCCACGGACTTCCCGCGTACCAAGAGAAGTGATACGGTAACAGCCTGTCAATTTTTCAGCATCTTCAATTTGGTCCATATAGCTGCTATTTTGCTCGATCCAACCATGCGCTATAAGCATTCCATGCAGGTAGGTTAGCTCTTTGTGTTCTACCCCCGAAACTTCCATCACCCTAGGTTGCCATTGCTGACGCTCTTCGGGCAATTCCTTGAAATACTTAATAAGCAGTTGTTTGAGATTATCCATGGGTATACGGTTCGTTTCCAATTCGTTGAACAATACTGAACAACATTTGTGTGAAACAAAAGCACTACTAAATATTCAATCGGTAAATCTAAGAGGCAGCCATAAGAAGTGGCTTGAATTTGGAAGGTTTTAGAAAGGTATATGGTACAAATCGAACAATGAAGGCGAGAAAATCAAACAGGCAAAGTTTGCAGACAGAAGCGATTGTAAGGGTGATGCATGTTAAGCGTGAGTTAAACCGTACCGCGGGACATTTTAACCCCTTCTACGGTGATGAAATAGCGGGAAAGGTGATTGGCAAATTCCCAAGAGGGGATCGGCGACTCTTTGCGTAAATGGCTCAAAAACTGCCTTGTAATCATGCCAAAGTGAGACTCATGCCCGGTTCTCAACTTTTTGGGAATACTCAACTGAAATTCCCCGTCATGGCGAATCAAACCCAAGCCTTCATATTTTTGGGAAAGATCCTTAATCTTAGCTTCTAGAAGTATTTGCAATTGTTCCATGGAATGCGACACAGGCTTTACAAATATCTCAGATTCAAAATTCGTCGCCTCGTTCTGCCTAAGTTCAATCCTAGCTTTTTCGCCCCGAGTGATTGCACTATAAGTATCAAGTCCATCGGGCCCCGCCATGAAATCCCAACGAGTATCCACATGGATGTTAAGGCCATGAATTTCAAAATCAACGGTGTTGTTACCAAAATAAGTGAGGCAATCCCCTTCAACATAATCATCAAGGCTTGCGGGGTATTTCTCCTGCCCGGTGGCAGCCTGAAACTGCGACAGGTCAAGAATCGTGGGCCAGCGTGTTGCACTTTTTATGCGAATATCGTTTTTATGTATCCCCTTATCTGGAAACAACAACCACATGGAGAGATCCACAAGATGAATCCCGACATCGGTAAGCCCCTCACCCTGCTCTGCGATATCAAAGAAAGAAACCGGCCTCCGCAACTGTAAGCCGTTAACTTTCTTGCATAGGGAATGGCTACTACGAAGCGAGAGAGCGGGCCTCCCCGTTTTTAAAAACGGGCCCATGATTTCAAGAGAGTTACTTAACTCCCTTTGCAGCATGGAAACCACTTCCCATCTTTCCGTCATGACGTCCATGACAACCAGATTTTTTTCCTGAGCAACCTTTAAAGCTTTCTCTAAAAGCGGAAAATCTACAGCCTCAATGACCCATGGTTTATCCGCAAGCACATGAAAACCGTTTTCCAAACAGGCAAGAATAGTTTTAATCTTACTCCTATTATGGCCCGCAATGATTACCGCCTCGCCCATTTTTTCTTTGATCAACCGGTCAAGAGAATCTGGGCCTGTATGTACTTCCAATTTCCAATTGCTCGGGTTTTCAGCCCTCTGATTAAACCCCGATACCAAACTCAAATGATTAAGCAGCACTTGATCCAACTCAGAATAAATATGAATGGTTGAAGAAACCCCATCCAAAGATTCTTTCAAAACAAGAGCGGAATGAAAGTGCCCCGGATCCACCTGAACGAAAGTATTGAGTTTATTTGTCATCAAATTCCTGATTATCAAGCAAGCAACTTTTGAACCACTTCGCCATGAACATCTGTTAGGCGGAAATTCCTACCTTGAAACTTGAAGGTTAATTTCAAGTGATCAATTCCGAGCAAATGCAAAATGGTGGCATGAAGATCATGCACATGCACCCGGTCTTCAACAGGGGAAAAACCAAAATCATCTGTCTTCCCAAAGTGCGCACCAGGCTTGATGCCACCGCCCGCAAGCCACATCGAAAAAGCATCGATATGATGATTTCTACCCGTAGTTTCACGCAATTCAGACATGGGTGTTCTACCAAACTCTCCACCCCAAATCACTAAGGTATCGTCCAGCAAACCCCGCTGTTTTAAATCGGTGATCAATGCTGCGCAGGGTCGATCCACATCGGCACAAACCTTTTCAATCCCCGTTTCCAAATTCGCATCCCCACCCCCATGATGATCCCAATCAGTATGGTAAAGCTGAACAAAACGGGTGCCTCGCTCAACCAATCTTCGAGCAAGCAAACAGTTTCTGGCAAAAGAGGGTTTAGAAACATTAGGCCCATAAAGATCAAGTGTGCGCTGATCTTCCTTGGAAAGATCAATCAACTCCGGGGCGCTCGATTGCATCCTGTGTGCCATTTCATACGATGCAATCCTACTTGCAATTTCGGGGTCGCCCGAATCTAAAAGCCTTACAGAATTCAAATCTCTAACCGCATCAATAACATGGCGTTGATCCTTTTCCGTAATACCTTTAGGAGTTAAAAGGTTAAGAATGGGTTCGCCTGAACCACGCAAGGGAACACCTTGGAAAGAAGTGGGCAAGAACCCGCTGGCCCAACATGCAGAGCCGCCTCTTGGCCCTCTTGGTCCGGATTGAAGGACCACAAAACCAGGCAGGTTTTGCGATTCACTACCGATACCATAAGTCACCCACGAACCCATGCTAGGTCTGCCAAATTGGGCGGAACCAGAATTCATAAACACTTTCGCAGGGGCATGGTTAAAAACATTAGTGGCCATTGAACGCACAATGGTGATGTCGTCAGCGACGGTACCAAGAGAGGGAAAAAGTTCAGAGATGGATGCGCCACTTTGGCCATACTTTTTGAACTTTCTCGGGGTCGCAAGAAGCTTGGGCGTCTCCTTGGAAAAAGAATCCATGAAGGCGAAGCGTTTGCCTTTGATGAATTCCTGAGGGATGGGCTTAGTATGCCAGCGGGTTAATTCTGGTTTTTCATCAAAGAGATCCAACTGGCTGGGGCCGCCCGCCATGAATAGAAAGATTACATTCTTCGCCTTGGGTTTATGATGCAACCCCCCGATCGAAGAGGCGTTGGCGTTGGAACCATTGAGCATTTCAGACAAGGCAATACCGCCAAGGCCGATGGCACAATCCTTGAAGAAGTGCCTACGAGTTTGATCTAAAAGAGGATTATGATCAGGCATGCGATTATTCCCGTGTAATGAATTCGTCGAGGTTGAGCAAAGCTCGGGCCACCAAGAACCAATCTGAAGGTGACGAATTCGCTGAACTATTTTGATGAAGCAAGCGTGTGACAATCTCAACTTCAGAAGCCTTGGGCAATCTCGCAAAACAAATCAAAAAGGCTTGATTGATTCGTTCAATATCTGAGGCAGGATAGGATGCAATGCGGTTGCCTAACTCCTTCGCGAACTCAACATGGGCTTCATCATTAAGCAGAGTCAAAGCCTGAAGTGGAGTGTTGGAACGGTTTCTGCGTGTGCAGGAAGAAACAGCATCGGGCGCATCAAAAACAACCAGATTAGGGTGCGGCGCAGAACGCCAAAAATAAGTGTACATACCCCTTCTATAACGATTTGCCCCGCTGTTTGGTTTCCAATTTTTAGGGACTTGCGTGAAGCTATAAACACCTTCAGCCTGAGGTGGAAAAACACTGGCCCCACCTATCTTGCTATATAACAACCCTGAGGAAGCCAACCCTACATCACGAACAATTTCAGCATCAAGACGAATGCGGTTTTGGCGGTAGAGCATTCGATTTCGTGCATCGATCTTTTCGTATTCAGGCCTGCTTTTCGAAGCTTGCATGTAAGTTGCTGAAGTTACCATCAAGCGGTGCATTGATTTCATGCTCCAGCCTTGATTTCTAAATTCTGTCGCCAACCAATCAAGCAATTCAGGATGAGTAGGCATGGAGCCCTGAGTGCCAAAATCATTCTCCGTTTCAACAATACCCACACCAAAGAACACTTGCCAGAACCGGTTGACTGTCACTCTTGAAGTCAGCGGGTTATCTTTGTCGAATAGCCAGGTCGAGAAATCCATACGGTTAGGTTTGGGGCTACGAAGCGAATGCAAGACTTGAGGCACGCCCGACTCAACCAGTGCTCCCTTGCGCGTGAATTCGCCTCCGAGATGGATGTTCGTAGGTCTTGCCTTGGCCATTTCCTGAACTACAAGAGTTGAATCAATTTCGGGGATTTCTTCTTTGGTCTTATAAATTTCGGCATCCACAGTCGCTCGCCTATCGTTAATAATTCCTTGGGTTAACGCTGCGAAGGCGTTGGGTGCAAAGACCATGCCCACCATATGGCCCATCCTATTTACCTGCCTGAAATACGCATCAATGATGCGCTCCTGCGAAGGAGTTCTGCCATTGGGTGCAATACCTATGATCTCATCAATCAACGGTGGAAGAAGTTCGCGTTCTTTGGATTGAATTTTAAGTTCAAGGGATGCAATCTTAACAGGGGTCAAAGGGTCTAACTGTTTTTGCGATGCCTCGAGTTTTTTCAAATGAAGCTTTAACTTGTCGCGTTTTTTTATCTCATTTTGCGGAGCCAACTCCAAGTTCGGTTCATCCACCGTATTGAAGAATGCAAAGAACTGATAATATTCCTTCTGCGATAAGGGATCAAACTTATGATCATGGCACTGGCAACACCTAACCGTAAGCCCCAGCCAAACGGTGCCGGTAGTGTTCACCCGATCCACAACCGATTC
>QWPF01000121.1 GCA_003671255.1 Planctomycetota bacterium
ATAATAAGCGGGCTGCTCCAGTTAATGGTTCTGGGTCGGTTGAACTTCCAGAGGTTTTTGCCCGTGTTGGCATCAATGCCTAGTACGAAGGAATCGCCAGCGTTATCCATGGGGATGACGAGCACATCTTTCCAAAGAACGGGGGAGGAAGCCATGCCTACCATGTTGGTGATATCTGGGTAGTCAAGTGCGAGGGAACGATACCAGAGGAGGTTTCCATCGCGGTCGAGTGCTGCAACATCGGCGCAGGCAAAGAGAGCAAAGATGCGCTGGCCATCGGTTGCTGGGGTGGGGGCAGCCATGTTGGTTTTGGGATGACAGTTGGTGTTGCCTGTAGCGTTGAATTGTCGTTCCCAAAGCTTGGAGCCTTTATTGGGATCGAAAGCCATCACATGAAGGCGGGATTCTTTGTAGTTGGAACTGGCGGTAAGAAAAAGTCTGCCACCAGCGATAACAGGGCTGGATAACCCGCGCCCTTGGAGTGGGGTTTTCCAGAGGAGGCCTTCGGCTGCGGACCATTTTAAAGGTAGGTTTTGTTCTTCGGAGACGGCAGAGCCGCCAGGGCCACGGAACTGGGGCCAATCAGCAGCATGAAGAATACCGGTGAGGATAAAGGCACCTAGAAAAACTCGGACGATAGTTAAATTGAGGGTGTACATTACTTAGCGCTCCCTTCTTGTTTGGCGATGGTGTAAGGAATCTTGACGCCTGCGAAATCGGTAAGTCTTAGTTGGAACTCCCATTTTTGGGCCCAACTCTCGGTCTGATTATTTTGGCAGATCTTAAGAAGAATATCGTTCACACCTTTTTTAAGGTGGATGGGAGCAGCGTGTTGATCCATGGTCATGCCATGGTGATACTCATCGCGTGCAAAGATTTGTTTGCCATCATGAAAAATCTTGAGTGATGTGATGCAGCCTGCCCGAACATAAACGGTGCCCTCAGCGGGGCTGTTGATACGCGTGAAGGCATAGGCGGTGGCTTCCTTCTTCTTACCAAGCACTTTATTAAGATCGATGACGCCATAGGAATCTTCGGTGGTGAAATCGACCCATTTGATCGCGCCTTCTTTACCTTCGTAAGAAGCATCAAGCTTGACATCTTTTTCAGGGGGGTAGGGCATGTCGAAGCCTTTGTTCTTGGTGTTGTCAAAGGGGCCGACCAGATACCAAGTGCGAACAAAGCCGAAATGTGCGGGAAGATCAACCGTCTCGCCCAAGCCTTTTAACTCTTTGGCAAGTTGATCGACTTGATCTTTATCGGAAGCGCTCATGAAAGCTTTGCGGTAAGTTGCCTTGGCTTCAGAATCTTTTTTACCTTTCTTCTGAGTGGAGCCTTCTTCGATGAGAAGGGCGATTGCTTCGCGCCTGAGTTCTGCTGCGGGGTCAGTAATAAAAGATGGGATCAAAGCCTGAGCTTTATCTTTGTCTGCTGATTGCAGGATTTCAAATGCGAGCTTGCGACCTAAGGCGGGCTTTGAAGTATCTTTTATTAGCGCGGTGATTTTTTCGAGGGGCAATGCCTTAGAGTCGCGGTTGGCCTTTTCAACAATCGCATTGATTGCAGAACGAAGCCAGTTGGAAAGCACAGGCTGGCTGGCATCCATGCTTGCAAGAACTTCGGGCAGTGCATTTGGTGAAAGGTTTGCAATTTGCTTCCAAGCCTTTTGAGCTTCGATATTGCCCAAGCCACTTTTCCCGACCTTGCGAATAGGCTCAAGAATTTTAGAAACATTCTCGGAAGATTCTTGTACCCATGCCAGAGCGTTGGTGCCCAAGCAAACAACCAAAGCGAGAAGAAGCGCAGTGATTCTCATGACAGCCTCTAATAGATGATGACAACCTAAGCTTAGCCGATGCCAAGCACATCATTCATAGAATAACTGCCCGCAGGCTTGTCCGCCAGAAATTTAGCTGCAAGAAGTGCACCTCGGGCATAACTATCGCGGGTATGGCCTTTGTGCACGAGTTCCATGGTTTCGCCCAGGGTGCTGAATATTACGGTGTGCTCGCCTACATTATCGCCCACACGAACGGCATGAATGCCTATTTCTGAAGGCTTTCGTTCGCCTACCAAGCCTTCGCGACCGTGCAATAATTCGGTTTGGCCCTGAACTTCCTGCACGATCTTGGCAAACTGCAGCGCAGTCCCACTTGGAGAATCTTTTTTGAATCGGTGATGCCTTTCGATAACCTCGACATCGAATCCTTTATCCGCAAGCAAGGTGGATGCAACCTTGACGAGTTCGAAAAGAACATTAACCACAAGGCTCATATTGGGTGCGAATAGAATTGCAATTTCATGGGCCGCAGATTCGAGGGCTTTCTTTTCGGCAGCGGTATGCCCGGTGGTTGCGATCACTAGCGGGATTTTTCTTTGCAGGCAGATGGGCAATACATTCATCGTGCCTTCAGGGGTGGAAAAATCGATGATGGCACTAACAACTTGATCGATGGGGATTTGGGAACGAAGTGGTACGCCCAGATGGCCAATGCCTGCGATTTCGCCCGCATCTTTTCCGATCATAGGATGGCTATGGTATTCGAGAGCAGAGACAATCTTCAATGCAGGGTCTTCCTTGCCTAGTGCGACGAGTCTTTGGCCCATTCTTCCACCCGCACCGTTGATCCCGATTGCAATCTTCATGAAATGCTTCCTTATGCTTAAGCGTAAACTTCAATGGCCTTGATGATATCATCAAGACTATTGGGAACCTGAACTGCGCGGTTTGCAAATCCTGCCCTGCGCACACCCCTAACCCCAAGAACTTCGTCGAAGGTTTTCTGATCAGAACTATGATACGCAACCGTTGCGGTGGAATCTTTCATTTGATGTGCGGTAAGAATACAGACCACTCTATCGGAGGGAGCGATAATGCCTTCCGCTCTTAATTTTTTGGCCCCTGCAACACTTGCTGCAGATGCAGGTTCGCAGCCCATGCCGCCTGCGCCTACTTTTGCCTTGGCATCCATGATCTCTTGATCGTTGGTTTCTCTGACTACGCCGTTGCAAAACTCGATCGCCCGCAAACCTTTTACCAAGTTGACAGGCCGGTTGATTTCAATCGCACTTGCAATGGTTGATGCCCTGCGGTTCTGCGTGTCCATGTCGGTAAAGAATTGATTCATCACCGGTTTATTCGGCTCACCTTGATTCCAACTAACGCTGTTGGTGTTGGTGAGAAGATTGAAGGTGTTCGCACCTGCTGCATTGATGACTGCAAGCCTGGGGATTTTACTGATAAGGCCCAATTGCTTGAGCTCGATGAAGGCTTTGCCAAAGGCCGAGCTGTTGCCGAGATTTCCACCGGGAACTACGATCCAATCGGGGGATTCCCATCGCAGAGCTTCGAGCACGCGATACATTACGGTTTTCTGGCCTTCGAGCCTGAATGGGTTGATGCTGTTGACGAGGTAGATGCCCATTTTTTTTGCAATTTGCTGAACGCGCTGCATTGCATCATCGAAATCACCAGCGATTTGGATTGTTAGGGCACCATGATCAAGGGCTGCCCTTCGCCAATGGTGAGAACCGAGGCTTGAGGTGCAAAAGGAAGAAGTTCGTAGAAGCGCCAAACGCCACTAAAGGGCAAAGGCTCATGCCTAAGCGACCACTTGGCTTCGAAATCTTTTAAGGATTTGGGTACGGGGAGTTTATCCCAATCGTAAGCGACATCCATAATGCCCCCACATTTGGGGCAAGAGAAGGAGGTGTCATCGAGGGAGTTGGTACCCCCGCAATGTGGCATGACACAGCGTTGGAAAACAAGATTATCATTAAAAGCAGTCATACGCACCGGGAAGCATATGGGTAAAGGAAAAAACAAGAAACCGAGAGCCAGTTACGGATTCGGTTTAGAATCATCATACTCAAAAGGGGACTCGTTATCGACCCGAGCCAGCCTTAAAGATGTCTTTCCTTCAAGAAAGTCCATTAAAACCGGAAATACATGCTTCAGCCTCCACCCCTTAGCAAGAGAATTATTATCGGAAAGTGAAGTGTTGTCAATTTTAGAGCGGACAAGCTCGCGTAAATCGGAGGAGGTAGCGACCAAGCTAGGGACAAGGCTTTTACGATTACAGAGGTCGCCAAGCAGCCCCGCCATCACTTGGCCGATAAGGCCGACCTGGGGTGCATCGGGCTTGGTTTCATCCTGAAGGGGCAAAGAATCTGTGGGGAGTGCCCGGGCTTTTTGAATAGCAGCCATGATTTCTTCGGAATCGCGATGCTGAACGCCCCTAAAGGCTAAAATATCCTGAGCTTTCTGAGGGTTTCGTTTGACAATATCAGCAATAAGATCATCGCGAAGAATGGCACGGGGTGGGCGGTTGCGTTTAGCAGCGAATTCTTCTCGCCAAGCCACGATTTCGCGCACCATCGCTAATCTTTTACGATCAAAACCACTGGTGCCTTTAACCCTACGCCAGCGCTCGCCCATCGGTTCATCAAGGTTCGATCTGGCTTGGAGATCAGCAAATTCTTCTTCGGCCCAATCGATTCTGTCGAGTTCGAGAAGCCTTGCAGAAATTTTCTCGTGGCACTCCAAAAGATAGCGAACATCATCAAATGCGTAGGTGATCTGATCTGCGGTAAGCGGGCGAATGCGCCAATCGGTAAGTGTTTCCTGCTTGGAAAGTCGTGTGCCTGCAAAGGTTTGCACTAATGTTCCGTAGCCTGCGGGGTAGCCGACTCCTATTAAACCTGCTGCCACCTGAATATCAAACAATCGAGCAGGGGCTTTCCCGGATAAATGCTGGCAGATGCGGATTTCTTCCCTGCCTGCATGAACGATAACATTGCGTTTTCCATCGGTTACTAAATCCCAAAATGCCCCGAGTGATCCAATAGCGATGGCATCGATAACAAAAAGATCTTCTGGGGTTGCAACCTGAACCAGGCATAATTCAGGGCGGAAGGATTCTTCGCTTACAAACTCCGTATCAAAACCAAACACACTGCTTTTAGCAATTAGATCGCAACTCTTAAGGAAATCAGCTTCATTAGCCACAAAATGCTCGCGCATCATTAAAATCCCTAGCAAAGTTGATACATCAGTACTTAAATACAAAAATGATTATGCCTCATTTCTAAGCATTGTCATACCTTTTATTCTAGGATGGATTAAAATTAATCTTTGTATGATGAGTATTGTAATATCTAAACCAAAGCTTCCCCGAGCGAGGGCCTTATGATTGAAGAGTACCTGAATCAAAAAGTGGTGATAGATTTGCATAGCCCTTATGTCTGCCTTGGAACCCTCACCCGCTTTGATGAGGGCTTTTTTGAAGTCGTTAATGCAGATCTTCACGACCTACGCGACACCAAAACCTCGCGAGAAAACTACATAGCAGCATCTCTTTCGACAGGCATTAAACGCAATCGTAAGAAAATTCTGGTCTCGCGCAGAGACATCATCTCGGTTTCTCTGCTTGCAGATGTTGCGGATGAATAAGTGTTTATTTCTTATCCCAAGCATTGGTAAAGAATCTGATCCAGTTGCCATGCGAGATCTTTGCAACATCCGCATCGCTATAACCTCGCAACTTTAATAAAGCAGGAAAGCCCTGCAAATCTGCAATGGTATCGATATCGCCCGGAGATTGCTCGGTACCAAACCCGCCATCAAGATCGGTTCCCAAAGCAGCATGATCCGAATTTCCTGCAAGCTGGCAGACCCTATCGATATGATCGATGACGGTGTTCATGGTGACACCACTTTCTTTTACCGTGGTTTTTCCGCGAACCCAATTTGGGTAGAGCATCCAGTTGTCGAAAGCTGCACCAATGACTGCTTTTCGGGATATAAGCTTTTTAATCTGATCATCGGTAAGTTGCCTTTGGTCGGGCACTAGCGCCCTGCAATTATGATGGCTTGCAAGCACGGGCCCGCCATAAAGTTCCATGGCTTCATCAAAGCATTGGTCAGAAAGATGGGTTATATCCAGAATCATGCCGCAGGCTTGCATCTCTTTTAGAAGATCGGGGCCCATGGGGAAAAAGCCACCAATGGTGCTGGTGCCATGTGCGTAGGGGCTGACGCCATAATGTGCGGGGCCGATGATTCGTAAACCCAGATCGAACCAATGATGAACCTGGCTAGGGTGAAGAACCGGGTCTGCGCCTTCCATGCTTAGGATAAAGCCCAGAGGTTCGGTTTCGGACACAGGTTCCCGCCATTGTTGGATATGATTTTGAAGATCTTTAGAATTCTTGATAAAGCGCAATTGCCCCGCCTCGACCATGGCTTCGTAGTAGGCGAGTTGGCCCCTTCCCGCGGCATAAGAGGCGGGCATGGATTCGTAGCGCTGCAGGGGTGGCATCATGCCTTGTCGCATGAGCCTTGCAAGGAGAGTTGCGATAAAAATGCCTACTTTTCCCTTACGAAGTTCGGGAAATGAGACGGTGCCTACCCCACGGCCCTTGCCCGTCATGAGGAGTTCATTTTCCCGCTTTCTAATAAGGGAAACATCGAGTTGGAGGTCGCGATTCCAGTCGAGGGCATTCCAGGCTAGGTCTAGATGTGCATCGAAAATTAGCATGTTTTTTTCTCTTTCCGGGTTTGGCAAGTAGTCGTTATGCATGTCGCAATGTACACTAATATGGTGTCCGGGCCAATATTCCTGATTGAAAATCCTTCATTGTTGGGGAATGTCATGCAAAAGATTCAGATCGACTCAGAGTCAGAAACCGTAATCGAGCGTTCAGATTATCCACCAGAAAAGATCCGCCAAATCATGGCGAATGAAATTGTAGCTGTTATAGGCTACGGTGTTCAAGGGCGTGGCCAATCGCTCAACATGAAGGATAATGGCGTTAATGTCATCATCGGACAGCGCGAAAATTCCAAATCTTGGGATCTAGCTGTTAAAGATGGCTGGGTTCCTGGCAAAACCCTCTTCCCAATGGAAGAAGCGGCTGCCAAGGGTACTATCATTCAATATTTGCTTTCTGATGCGGGCCAAAAAGAACAATGGTCCAAGCTTAAGCCCCACCTTACCAAAGGCAAGGCACTGTATTTCTCCCACGGATTCAGCATCGTTTACAAAGACCAAACCCATGTGATACCTCCAGCAGATATCGATGTGATTTTGGTTGCACCTAAGGGCTCTGGTACCTCTGTAAGAAGGTTGTTCCTTGAAGGCAAGGGTATCAACTCTAGCTATGCAATTTTCCAAGATGCAACAGGCAAGGCTTATGACCGTGCTCGTTCGCTGGGTATTGCAATCGGCTCGGGTTACCTTTTCGAAACCACTTTCCAAAAAGAAGTGTTCAGCGATTTAACAGGCGAACGAGGCGTGCTTATGGGCGCTATCTATGGCCTTTGGCTCGCTCAATATGAAGTGCTTCGTGCAAACGGGCATTCCGCCAGCGAATCTTTCAACGAAACCGTTGAAGAAGCAACCCAAAGCCTTTATCCCTTGATTGCAGAAAACGGCATGGATTGGATGTATGCCAACTGTTCCACCACTGCACAACGAGGCGCATTGGATTGGTTCAAGAAGTTTCATGATGCTTCCAAGCCAGTTTTCGAAGAACTATATCGCAGTGTTGCAGATGGTTCTGAAACTCGCAGAACGCTTGAATCCAACAGCCATCCTGATTATCGTAAGAACCTTGAAGTTGAACTCAAGGAAATTGCAGATAGCGAAATGTGGCGCGCAGGCGCTGCAGTGCGAGCCCTCAGGCCTGAACGAGCCAACGACAAGAAGTAATTACTTCTTCTACGCATCGTAATATCAATCGCAAAACCCCGGGTAACTTTATCTGGGGTTTTTGCATTTCCACATTCTTTTTAGTCATCCACTTCGTTTCGACTTATGTTTATTGTTCCGGGCCACATAAGAAAAAAGCTGATTAAGCAAAAAGTTCATCAAAATATCATTGGACTTATAGCTCAGATTGCTGAAACTGAAGTGGGTGATGTTTTTTCTTAAATGGGGTGTGTCATGAAATTAAGAATAGTTCTATCGGTTGCAATCCTAAGTTCCATTGCGATTGGGTTTGTTATCACCGCTGAGGAACCAGCTAAAAGTGTTAAGAAAGATCTGCCCGGCCCACAAATTTCGGGCGAAGTAAAACTCCCCAATGGTTGGTCATTAAAACCTGCAGGTAAGCAGATCCCTCTTGGTGATTTTCCCGTTAACATGGTGGTCCACCCCAGTGGCAAATACCTTGCAATCCTTCATGCAGGCTATGGCCCACATGAAATTCATATTGCAGAACTTGATAAATCCGGCGCGACCATCATCAGCAAGGTTGGTATCAAGCAGACTTTTTGTGGTATTTGTTTTTCCCCCGAAGGCGACAAGCTTTATGCCAGTGCTGCAGAGTTTGCCAGCGCTTATGTTTATGATTTTAAAAATGGATACCTCTCTAATCGTAGTGAGATAAGCGTAGCAGAGGAGAAAAGCAACTTTGTCACCACGGGGTTGGCGCTAGATTCGGGTGGTAAGAAAATCCTTGCTGCTGGTTGCTGGAGCCATTCGCTTAGTATAACTCCCCTTGATAAGCCAGAAGCGCGCAAGATGGTCGAGCTTAAAGTTGATTCTTACCCATTTGGTTTTCTTGCGTTGCCTAAAAAGGAACAGGCATTGGTCAGCCTTTGGGGCGCTTCCGCTGTCTCTCTTATAGATACCAAGGATGCCAAAGTTCGTGAAACTTGGCCTACCGAAAGCCATCCGACTGAAATGGTTTTATCCCCCGATAACAAAACTCTTTTTGTTGCTTGCTCTAACTCCACACGGGTTAGCATTCTTGATGTCTCGCAGAATGGCAAAAGCCTAGGCACGCTTAATTGCGCACTTTATCCCAACGCACCCAATGGCAACACCCCTGGTAGCCTTTCTCTTACAAAAGATGGAAAGATCCTTATTGTAGCTAATGCGGATGCCAATAATCTTAGTATGTTTCAGGTGGAAGATCCGCTTAAGCCCGTGCCCATGGGCTATATTCCCGCTGGTTGGTATCCTACGAGTGTTCGTTTTAATCAGATCGATGAAAAAATCTATTTCTGTAACGGTAAAGGCTTAACCTCGAGGCCGAATTCGCAGGGGCCCAATCCACTTGCTGCCAAGGATCTTCCGATTAGGCAGTATATTGCAAGCCTAATGCAGGGCTCGTTAGGGGTTCTGGATATGCCCACACCCGAGAAAATGATCGCCTTCACCAAGGAGGCATATTCTTGCAGCCCTCTTCAGGCGGATAATCTTCCCAAGGCCCAATGGCCCAGTAGTAATCCCATCCCTAGAAAAATCGGTGACCCCAGCCCCATTAAGTATTGCATTTATGTCATCAAGGAAAACCGCACCTATGATCAGGTGTTTGGTGATATCAAAGAAGGCAATGGCGACCCATCTCTCTGCATCTTTGATGAAAAGGTAACACCCAACCAGCATAAGATCGCAAGGGAATATACCTTG
>QWPF01000122.1 GCA_003671255.1 Planctomycetota bacterium
ATAATGCCTTATCGATGCGATGAACACATCGAGCGCTACTTGTGATCTAGCATCACCTTCCAAAGCAGCTTGCTCTAAATCGCGCATGTCTTTCTTGCCACCAGAAAGACCTAAAAGGCCGCTATGGTTAGCAAGAATATCTAGAATTTCTTCAATTGATTTTCCTGTTTCTCGCAAGAGTACAGGCAGGGCAAAGATATCGAAATCACCCACACGATTGTTGTGAGGCAACCCGGATTGCGGGCTCATCCCAAGGCTGTTCGCCCTGGATTTTCCTTCGCTTATGGCACACACAGAATTCGATCCACCTAAATGAAAAGAGATAATCTTTGCATTCGGGTTTTTCAATAACTCCGCAGTACGCATTGCGATGTATCGATGGCTCGCTCCATGAAAACCCCATTTCTTAACACCATGCTTCTCTATCCATTCATGGGGAATGGCATAAGAACGCTCTGCTGCGGAAATGGTTTCATGAAACCCTGTTTCAAAAGAAGCAACCAAAGGTATCTGAGGCAACTTCGAAGCCAGCAATCGCATCGCATTGATATAAGGTGGATTATGAGCAGGAGCCACATCGGCGTAAGCCTGCATGGCTGCCAGCACTCTTTCATCCACGCGTTGCGCACCACTGACATCCTTGGCATGAACCGCCTTGAAACCGATTGCTGCCAGTTCGCCCGGATCCTTCAAGCAACCCCGTTGGGAAAGCTGCTCTAGGCAAAGCGTAACAGCGGCGGCATGATCCTTTGCCACAATCTCGGCATCGGCACGGGTTCCACCCGATTCAACAAAGCAAGGAGACACAGGTGCGCCGATTCTCTCGACGCCTCCTCGTGCCAACAGCTTTTCCCCGTCCATATCAAACAGACGGTACTTGAAGCTGGTGCTACCAAGGTTTGCCACCAGTATCTTCATCAAGAAGCCCCTTTACTTGCCTAGAAAGAATTCAAGGACATCTTTTTCTGGCCTTGGAATAACATGCGCACTTACCAACTCGCCATTGGCGGTCGCAGCTTGTGCACCTGCATCAACCGCAGCACGAACCGAGCCCACATCGCCACGCACAAATGTGCATACAAATGCGTTCCCAATCTGTACCTGGCCTGCAAGGGTTACATTTGCAGCCTTCAACATTGCATCGGTGCTTGCCACTGCTGCAATGTATCCTTTGGTTTCCACCATGCCGAGGGCTTCGGCTTGTCCACGAGTCGCTACTGTTGCCATTTCTTTTTCCTCCGTTTCATTTATGGTTAAGGTTTAGCTGATTGCTTTTCGTTCAGGAATCAGGGTGCTGATATCTTCGTGTGGTCTTGGAATTACTTGAACTCCAACGACTTCACCAACCCTGCTGGCAGCAGCGGCGCCTGCGTCTATCGCAGCTTTTACTGCTGCAACATCGCCCACCACCATTGCGGTTACTAAACCGCTGCCAATTTTTGTCCAACCTACCAACTTCACATTCGCTGCCTTCAGCATTGTGTCGCTAGCTTCGATCAAAGGGACCATGCCACGGGTTTCGATCATCCCGAGGGCTTCCATGTTTACTGCCATCGTTCTTTCTCCATTACTCGATTTGCCTTCTGTCCGTCACGCCCGGACAAAAAACTCATCGAAACAGTTCAAACCCGGTTGCCCGGGAATAGTTACACGCGTTACCTTCATCGGTATCGATATGCACTTCCAACTTGATGGCGTTACCCACCCTGCAAAGAAGTTTTTCGAAAACCACGGCACAATCGCTTGTCACGCGCAAATTAAGGCGATCGCCGTCTTTGACTTGATAAAAGCTGGCATCCGCAGGGCTCATGTGAACATGGCGTTCATGGCGGATAACCCCCTTGGGAAGATGAATCATTCCAGCAGGGCCGAGTAGGTAGCAACCAGGGCTATCATTAATGTCGCCACTTTTTCTAACAGGGATATCCAGGCCAAGTTGCACAGCATCAGTGAAGGCCAGTTCTACCTGGCTATGATCTCTGCAAGGGCCAAGAATACGAAGGTTGGTGATCATGCGGTGCCTAGGCCCGATGATGGTTACAGTTTCTTCTGAAGCAAAGAACCCATCTTGATATAAAGATTTAAACACTCTTAATTTATGCCCTTTACCAAAAAGCCTTTCAAGATCTTCCTGAGTTACATGAGCATGGCGCGCAGAAACATTAACCAATAAAGGGTTGGGCTGACCGGGGGCTGTTGCTTTAGCAGGAGTGCCACCTAACTGAGTAACCACAGCTTCACGAACCAATTGCTCGATGCGATTGCGATCAAGGCCCATCAGGTTGTTTGTAAGCATATTGGAACTCATCTGCCAAACTCCTCGAGATCACCCGCAATAAGAAGGCGGGCGCCTGTTTGCGCCAGCATTGATTTTTTTCTGTCTTCAAGCTTGCGATCAACCACCAAAAGATCGATTTCAGACCACTCGCAAAGAAACGCCAGAGCAGGTCGCCCTACCTTGGTATGATCTGCAAGCAGAACCACTTCATCGGCACAGCGCATCATTGCCCGCTCGGTTTCGACCAAAAGCAAATTGCTGTTGAACAAGCCCCGCTCGGTCAACCCGCTAACACTAAGCAAAGTCTGGTGTACATGAAGATCTTGCATCATGCGCACGGTAAAGGGCCCAAGAGCTACGCCCGTTTTGGGGTAGATGTACCCGCCCAGTAATACGAGATCCGTTTCCCGACTGCCTGCCAGCAATGCCGCTATGGGCAAACTGTTGGTAACCACTTGGATCGATCTGCCAAGAAGCAGGCGAGCAGCTTCTAAAGTGGTAGTACCACCATCCAAAAGAACAGTATCCCCATCGCAAATGCGAGCAACCGCAGCTCGGGCAATGGCTCTTTTTTCTTCGAGCTGGGCATCAATGCGCTCTTCAAGGGCGGGAAAGCTAGAGCCATCGCCCACAAAGATTGCCCCACCGTGGGTGCGCCTCAAGTTGCCCTGCTGGTGCCAGAATTCGAGATCGCGCCTGACAGTCGACTCAGAAACTTGAATTTCCAAGGCGAGATCAGCCAAGGTCGCAAACCCCTTGGTGCTGACCAAGTCTAAAACGCGCTGTCTTCGTTCTTCGGCAATCACACTCGACTCCTGAGAGTTACTGATAACTATTGGTAGATAGCTATCAAGTTATTTCAATTTATGACAAACCCTACCCCCTAGTCAAGCTAGTTATCCTAAATTTCGTCATTATTCTTTCAAAACATTGCTCAAACCTACTTCTTTATCTGTTTTTCTCCATTCGACGCCCTTTATCTTCCCTATTCTCCTTCTTGAGATTAAACTGGTATCGGTTGTATCGATCACATAAGGAAAACTCCCGTCATGGATAAAAACTCAGGGCTCGTTTTTGTTTACAATGCCGACAGAGGGTTCTTTAACCTGATGGCAGACATCTCCCACAAAATGCTTTCCCCAACTACCTACCCTTGCAATCTTTGCGCCCTTACCCATGGGGCGTTTTCGATGCGCAAGGAATGGCGCGAATTCTTAACCAAAATAAAGCCCCCTCTCACCTTCATGCACCGGGATGAATTTCGCAAAGAATTCAAGCTTGAAGACGACCTTCCCGCAATCTATATCCAAGACCTTCGCACAGAAGAACTCAGGCCCTTCATAGCTGCCGCCACGCTAAAAACTCTTACAGGCCTTGAAGATCTAAAACAGATGATCAGCGAAAAACTTACCTTGGAAGGGTTGCTATAAAACACTCATTCCCTTTCAATCCGCTAAGATGCACTTATGAATAATCCCGACTTGATCTACCTTGATGCGAATGCCACCACCCCGGTTCTGCCCGAAATCTGGGATGCCATGCGGCCCTTCGCATTAACCCAATTCGGGAACCCTTCAAGCAGCCATGGCGCAGGGCGAAAATCGAGAAAAGCACTCGAAGATTCCCGGGAAGAAATGGCCCACCTCTTGGGTGCATTCCCTGATGAAGTGGTTTTCACCAGTGGAGCCACAGAAGCCAACAATCTCGCTCTGCAAAGTGCTTTATCTGATTCTCCCTCAAGCATACTTGCTTCCCAAATAGAACATGCTTCAATCACCGAACATCTAAAAAAGCTTGAAAAACAGGCCTTTCAGGTTCAATGGCTCGACGTCGAACACCAGGGGAAGGCCAGCCTTTCTAATCTTTCAGACAAAATCAAAACCGATACCAAGCTTGCAACCCTGATGTTGGTCAACCACGAAACAGGCGTGTTGCAACCCATCGAAACACTAGGCAATCAGCTTCAAAGCAAAATGTGGGTGCATACCGATGCGGTGCAGGGTACTGGAAAAATACGCATCGATTTCCACCGCTTATGTGTTACTTCTTTAGCCCTGAGTGCCCATAAATTTCATGGTCCAAAAGGTATTGGGGCCCTTCTTGTGCGCAGAGGCAGCACTTTAAAACCTATGCTCTTTGGTGGGCATCAACAAAAAAGCCTACGACCAGGAACCGAACCCGTTCACCTTGTTGTAGGCATGGCTTTGGCCCTTAAACTCGCCATGAACAACCTCGAGGCAAGGCGCAATAAAGTCGCCCTACTCCGAGAATCATTTCTACAAGAACTCCGAAAAGAAGTGGCTGATTTCACTATCAATGGCGAATACAACCCCATGCTGCCCTTCACGCTTAATCTGGGTTTCCCCGGCTTGAAAGCAGATATCTTGCTAATGCGGTTGGATATGGCTGGGGTGGCCTGTTCTACCGGTTCTGCATGTTCAAGTGGTTCGCTTTTGCCTTCACCCGTATTGATGGCAATGCAAGTCTCCCCCGAGGTTTTAAAATCTTCCATGCGGTTCAGCTTCGGTTTTCATTTGGAAGAAGTTGAGGTGATAGAAGGTGCGAAAAGGATTGCCCACGCTGTTCAGTCGCTACGAAACCATGCAGGAACAACCGAATAATCAGTTTAATGATCAAGAAGTATCGGTTAAAAAAGAAGGTTAGGATTGCAAGATGCAAGACAAGGAAGTAGCATAAATTATAGTCAGCTGAACGATAAACATGCCCTGAAAATTTTTTGCAGGATGCTAATGGCCGCTCCTCATTCGCTGAGGTTGAATTTTCCCGAACATCGACTTGCCAGATTATCTCTGGATCGAGTGGGCAAATTATTTGTCTTGCGAGCACCCAAGCGATTCGACTCGATTAGTGTTCTTTACGGCCCACCGGGGTCTGGAAAAACCAGACTTTTAGGCTCTCTTTGTCGAAAAATATTGAAGGTATCCCAGAACAAAACCACCCAGATGATGCGCGCATCCGAATTTTGCCAATCGCTTCGAGATGCAGAAATGGCAAATCGCGATGACTTCGAAACCTTGCAAAAACAACTCCTGGATTTAGATCTTTTGGTTCTCGAAGACATCCAACTTCTTAAACCAAGAGAAGCTGATATTTTGGCTCGAATCCTAGATGAAAGAACCGCTAGGCGAAACCTGACTATTCTTTCCACCTCGATTGCACCGGGCCAATTAACTAAGTTTTCCTATCGGTTTATCAACCGTATAACCTCGGGTTTAATACTTGAATTACCCGCGCTTGGCCCTGAAAGCAGGCTGCTTTTTCTTGAACGCAAGCTTGAATCTTTTGGCACTAAAATCGAAACTCAAGCATTAGAATGGCTGGCTGGCTTAGTGGAAGGAAGTATGCGCAGATTGCAAAGTATTTGTAACCGCGTACATACTATGGTTCGTACTTTGGGCAGGCCTTTAAAGCGCTCCGATCTCGAAAAACTTTTCGCTACCCCAGGCCACCTAAAAAAAGCCATTAGCGTCGAATCTATTGCCTCTAAAGTAGGCAAACATTTCCGCATCACACCTAAATCCATGCAGACCAGATCGCGCGATAAAGAAATCGTGCTCCCAAGGCAGATTGTCATGTATTTGGCACGCAGATTAACCGGGATGTCGCTTCAAGAAATAGGTGAATTTTTTGGTGGCAGAGACCACTCCACCGTACTTCATGCCTGCAAAAAGGTCGAAGATCAAATTGGTAATAATATCAGCCTTTCGGGCACTATTCGTCAGTTAGAGCACGACCTAGCTTAGTGCTTTTTGCTAGCATCTTTCCAATAAAAAGGTCAAAGATGAAATTGGGAATAATATCAGCCTTTCGGGTCCTTTTCTTGAGTTAGAGCACGACCTAGCTTAGTGCTTTTTGCTAGCATCTTTCCAACAAAAAGGTCGAAGATGTGATTGGGCATAATATCAGCCTTTCGGGCATAATTCGCCAGCTGGAACACTATTTTGCATAATCCCAGTTGTGGATAACTTGTCAATTCGATGTCAACTGGTGGTCGCTTCTTGTTCCATCAAACCCTCGCTCAACCTCCATCAACATTTGACGCACCAAGACTAACCACGAAATGACCATTAAATAACAAGTTTTCCACAACAAATTTGATATGATAACTCTATACTCGAAAAGAGTTTAAGTGTTATCTAAAAGTGTTTTTAACAACTTGGGTGTGCCACTCAATAAAAGTAATAAAATTTAATTATATTTACTATTAAGAATCATTGTGTGTGCGATGATGTCTGTTAGAGAGGGTCCTTAGAATATGAAAGCAATATGTAATCGCGAAGCGTTATTAGCAGCTTGCCAAGTTGCAAGTTCTGCCATCTCATCCAAAGATGTAAAACCTATCCTTAAAAATTTCAAAGCAGTGGCAGATGAAGACCGATGCGTTTTGATGGCTACGGATTTGGAATTGGGTGTTCGAATTGAAATCGCAGGTATGGTGGTTGAAAAACCAGGCGAAGCTATTCTTCCAGCTTCAAAACTTATTTCGATTTTAAGAGAAACCCGAGATGCAGAAATTCATTTGGAAGCTGATGCCGACTCAAGTCACATCGCTGGCAAATCTTTTGAATTCGATATGCCCAGTGAAGACCCAGCAAACTTTCCTGATATTCCGATCTTTTCGGATGAAAAGTATCATGAAATGACTGCTGGAACCATGCGGGCCATGATTCGTAGAACGGTGTTTGCATCTGCTTCAGAGATGGCAAGATACACCATGACTGGCGCTCTTTGGGAACTTGAAAAAGATTCAGTGAGATTAGTTGCAACCGATGGCCGAAGGTTGGCGTGGACCCAGGGAAGTGCCTCCGAGCACGGCGGTCATTCGGTGAAAGGGCAATCTCCTGTGGTGCCTAGCAAGGCGCTGAATTTATTGGATCGTAATTTTTCCGATGATCAGGAAAGCATCAAGGTATGCTTCCGCCCGAACGAAGTTTTATTTAAAACAGAACGATCGATTGTTTACAGCAGGCTTGTAGAGGGCCGTTTCCCTGATTACAAAATGGTGTTGCCTAAGAAGTGTTTGGCTCATGCGATTTTAAAAGTCGAAGCTTTTGGATCTGCGGTCAGGCAAGCTGCTATCATGGCGGATGATGAAGTTAAAAAAGTGTTATTCAAATTCAACTCGAAGAAGTTGGTGATGCAGGCTCAGGGAAGCATTTCAGGTAAATCGAAGGTTGAATTACCAATTGAATATCATGGGCCAGATGTAGAGATAGCTTTTAATCCTGTCTTTGTTTCAGATTTATTAAAGGTGTTGCCAAACGATGCAGAGGTAAGATTAGATTTAATCGATGCAGCAAGCCCTGCCCTGTTTAAGTTTGGTGATGATTACCAATATTTGATAATGCCTTTGACCTGATAAAATAGTTGGAGAAAAAGAAAATGGGAATACGATTTTTCAAGCCAGAGAAGGGGCCGGAAAAAATCGGGGATATTCTAAGTAAGTTATTTGTTGCCAAGGGTTGGGGTAGAAAACAAGAGCGATTAAAACTTGAAAAATCCTGGGCAGAAGCCGCAGGGGAAGAATACGCGGAACACACCCGCGTGCTAGTGCTAAAGAAGGGTGTGCTCGAGGTTTCGGTCGATAGTTCTGCGTTGCTCCAGGAGTTAACGCAGTACCAAAAGCGACCAATACTTACGAGGTTACGCAAGCTTTTGCCGGCCTCGGTGCTGACAGACTTGCGTTTCAAGTACGGTAAAGCAAAATGATTTCATTGGAGTATAGAATAGATGACAGAAGATAATTTGGTCGATCCTACCTTTGATGGGTCGAATGATTACAACAGTGCCAATGTTCAGATTCTTCGCGATGCAGATCATATCCGCAGGCGACCTGGGGTTTACATCGGGGATATTAATACCACCGGTTTACATCACCTCGTCTATGAACTTATTTACAACAGCGTCGATGAAGCCCTTGCAGGTTTTTGTAAAAACATCCAAGTCCATATCTATGTTGATGGCAGCGTAAGTGTTAAAGATGATGGCCGTGGTATCCCTGTTGATATTCATCCCCAAGCAAAGAAACCAACTTTGGAAGTGGTGTTAACCACGGTTGGTGCGGGTGGCAAATTCGATAAGGGCGCATACAAGGTTTCTGCAGGTTTGCACGGTATGGGCGCTAAGGCCGTTACTGCGCTAAGTGCCTGGGTTGAAGCAGAAGTTCGTCGTGGCGGTCGTACTTATGTTCAAGAATATGAACGCGGTAAAGCTACCACCGAACTCAAAGATATTGGCATCGCAATTGGTACCGGAACCCGCATCAAATTTAAACCTGATCATCAGATCTTTAAAGATCTTGATTTCAAATACGATACCCTTGAAGATCGTTTGCGTGAACTTGCCTTCCTTAATAAAAGTTTGTCTTTTACCCTGACTGATGATCGCACAGGGAAGTCAGAAGAATTCAAATACGAAGGCGGGATCGCAGAATTTGTCAAGCATCTTAATCGCAACAATGATGTTATCCACCCGCCGATTTATATTGAACACAGCGTGGGTGAAATCAAAGTTGAATGCGCATTGCAATACACGAGGGAAGATGAAGAGCGCGTTCGCTGCTATGCCAACAACGCTTATAACCCCGTGGGTGGAACCCATCTTAGCGGATTTCGTGCTGCGCTTACCCGCACCGTAGGAGCGTATGGCGAGAAACTCGATTTGTTCAAGAATGTGCGCCCTATTGGCGAAGATTTCCGTACCGGTGTTACAGCAGTGGTAAGTATTCAACATCCCGAGCCACAATTCGAATCGCAAAATAAAATTCGTCTTCTCAATGCCGATGTTGAAGGCGCAGTTTCTGCTGCTGTTGCAGAAAAGCTCGGCAAGTACATGGAAGAAAATCCCAAGGAATCAAAAATCATCCTTGATATGATCATGAACGCTGCAGAAGCAAGAGAAGCTGCTGCCAAGGCCAGAAAGGCCATTCGTGATAGGAAGAATATTCTTAGCGGCGGTGGGCTTCCTGGGAAGTTATTCGATTGTACCACCCGCGATACCGAAGAATCTGAATTGTTCCTGGTAGAAGGGGACAGTGCAGGTGGCAGCGCAGAAGCAGGGCGTGATCGCATGTATCAAGCTGTTTTGCCTTTGCGAGGTA
>QWPF01000123.1 GCA_003671255.1 Planctomycetota bacterium
TGGGAAGGTTTTCGTTCATACGCCCAAACTTCTTGCTAGGGTCAAGGGGGCTTTTTCGCTACCTCGCAGGTGATAACTCAGATGAACCGCAAGGGCCTGCTCCGCAATCAAAATGATAAGAAATAAAAGATAGAGCCAAGGCGATTCGGAAGCATCGGGCGATCTATTTTTAAGTGAATCGTAATTATCGCCTGGCGACCATAAAGCTATTTTCCCTGCGCGCGGATCCGAGGCAAAGCGATTGGCTTCAAGCTTTTCGCGAGAAGTTCTGCGCAAATCTCCCTCTGCTTGCGCATCAACATTAAACGCATATGCTTCTACTTCGGTTGCAGGAGTATCTTTAGCATCGGGTGGTGCATTGGGGAAGAATTCAAAAAACCATGAGCCCGGTTTTGCAGTCTGATTGAAGGTGAAGTCCAGCAGCCCTTCTCGTTGTACCAAAGGTTGTTCTGCAATGCGAACAGGGTTGGCAGCAGCAGAAGCGCCCGGAGTTGAACTAACTTCCATCAATTGATAAGAGCCAGAAACTCTGGGTTGGTAGCGGGTGGAATCGAGTGAAAGTTTAAGTTCATCGCCCACGATTTTATTGCGATCACTCCCCTCACTCGAAAGATACCGTTGTAAATCCATGATAAAAACTGGATAGCTCCAAGAGACTGGGCTACCTGCGCCCCATTCATTCCAGCCATCGGTTACACCCGGTACGGTTGGCTTGGTGCCCGCAGGAGTAAGGATCGCAGCAACTTTTCCCTTGCCTAGTTTTCTTGCAATCGCGAGAGGGTCGCCAAAGAGAATGTTCTTGCGAAATTCTTCGTACTCGCGTGCCAACGGCCTAAGCAATGGTTGCGCCCAGAATTCCTTCATGCCCGGAATGTTTTGTGCCGCATCGCCCGGATCATTCAGCAATGCTTCCAATGCCTGACCCACACGGTATTGGGAATCTGCAGCTAAACTTTCTTTGATTGCTCGTTCGTGTTTGCGTAATAATTTCTGAAACTTTTCCTGTGCGGGATCATCGTAGGGGATTCTTCCGAGAAGCCCACGGGCCCGTTCTTTATAAGAATCACGCTGACTATCATCATTCCACTTCCGGTTGGAAAGTAGGATGATTTCTTCGGTCGCATTGCCTGAAGGGTCGTAAGTAAATCTAGGCCTGGCTTGAAAATAACGATCGATAAGAAGAAAGCGCATCGCCCCCTGATTACGCGACAATCCAAATATCACCGGGTGATCGGGCGAGGGGAACATGATCTTTGGTTGTTCATCCCGCTGTTTCATTTCCGAACGAATTGCTTCGGGTAGTGCATCCGTTGGTTTGTCTGCAAGTAATAATGGGAACAACCCTTTTTCTTTTTCAAAAAGATTGTTAAAGAATACAGGTTTGCTGCGATCGCCCAAGAACCAAACAAGGCCGCCACCTCGTTCAACAAAGGTGCGAAGCTTGTTGATCACCCTTTCCGATTTGATTTCGGGAATGTTGAGAAGATAGATGGAAGGGTAGATTTCGAGATCTGCTTTTTCGAGATCATCGATACTGCGGTGTTCGACCTCGTAGGCCCTTGCTGCAGCGAGTGCAAATTCGACATGGAAGGAATCGCCCCCAGGCAGACGGCCATCCGCACCAGCGCCATCAACCACAAGAACAGGAACACGAGAGCGGACTTCGAGCACTAACTCCCGAGCGTTATCAGAAAGGATGCCTGTTTTTTCATCTTCGGTTATTTCAGCACGAATGCGAACAAACTCGCGATCCATGCGCAGCTTGCGATCGCGCTCATCCGATTTATCTGAAGATTTCAAGGCAGCGCCCGCAGGTTTGTTCTTGCGTGTAAGAATAAGTGAAAAGCGCTTTTCAGTGCGCTGGCCCGAAGGAAGGCTATCTACCGGTTGCGAGGCACCAAAATCTTCTTGGCCATCAATCTTCACATGAAGAAAAGTTTTCTTATCTGCAGCGCCAAAGTTTTGAATACCGACAGAAAATTCGACCGCAACACCCTCTGCTGCAAGCCTTGACTCCGCCCGGAAATCCACCACCGAAAGATTATCATGATGAATCGTCAACTGCCTGTTTTCACCCCGGTAAGGATGCGCAACATCAACCAAGCTTAAGTTTACTCCAGCTTCGAGAAGCCTATCAACGCCTTGACGAAGTTTTTCTTTATCGGGCCCTACAGACCAATCCACTTCGCGAAAGTCGCCTGCAAGATGCAATGTTTTCGTACCCACCTGAATGCCATTAAAATATTCGCCCGCAGTTTCCATCCCCTTAAGAGCATCACGATGCAAAAAGCCTGGCTTCAACGCATCAAGCTTTAAGGAAAGTTCTTCTATCGCCTGCTCATTAATGCTGCCTTCAAACACAACAGCGGCAGGATCGGAAAGTAAAACAATGCGCATCTGCTGCACACCGTTGGCTTGCGAAAGTTTGCGTGCTATTTTCTTCGTCTCTTCCACTGCAACCTTGAACGAGGAAGTTTCGCCATTGGGCTCGGTCCAGCGATCGGTCATGCTGAGGGAATCATCCAATAGTAAATAGTGGAAACCAGAAGAGCCTGAACCACGCCCCAGCGTTTCACCCACAAAGCGTGCGACCAGAAATCCGGTCAGCAATACCAGAAAGATTCGTAATAACAAAAGCAGCAATTGTTCGAGGATGAGTTTGCGCTTGTTGCGCTTCATGGCTTCAAGCAAAAACTCCATGGCTGCCCATTCAACCCGCTTGTAGCGAATGCGGTTGATCAAATGAATGATGATGGGGGCACTGATTAACAGTCCGCCCAGTATCATCGACCATGGATTAAGAAAAAGTTCCATCTACCCTCTATTCCAAAAGTTTCTCGCGGATTACTTCTTAGCGTACCGCGCCACCATTACCCCGCGCATTGCGATCATCCAGCCTCATGTTCAAGAATTTACTAAGTACAGCATCAAGGTAATCGCCCGTGGTCACCATTTGATAATCGATACCAAGCTTGGTGCAGCCCCTGCGCACATCGACCAAGTATTTATCAAGCGCCTCCATATATCCATCACGAAGAGATCTGGGGTCGCATAGTAAATCAGGTTGTTCTTCCATGCCTTCAAATTTGGTGCTGCCTGTGAAGGGGAAGTTGATCTCATCGGTATCTAGCACATGAAAAGCAAGGATGTCGTGCCTGCGATGCCTGAGCATTTCAAGGCCCTTGAACAATTCGGGCCTATCGACTAAGAAGTCGGAGAACACGATGATCAAGCCGCGTTGGCCCACTGATTCTGCAACTCTGCGCATCACTTGCGAAAAATCTGTTTTCTTTGCAGGCTTGCTTTGATGCAAACCCGTCACGAACGCATCGAGGTGCGACATTTGAGATCTTGCTGGAAGAATCGTGCGCACTTGCGAATCAAAGGTGACAAGGCCCACCGCATCATGCTGCCTTAATAAAAGGTAACTCAGGCACGCAGCAGCGGTGCAGGCATAATCGTATTTGTTCATTGCGCCTGCGCCATATCGCATCGATTCGCTTACATCTACAATCATGGTTGCACGAAGATTGGTTTCTTCTTCGTATTGCTTGATTACATAGCGATCGGTGCGCGACCAGACTTTCCAATCGAGATGGCGGATATCATCGCCATGGGTGTATTCGCGATGCTGTAGAAATTCGATGCTATGGCCAAAGACTGGGCTTTTGTGCAAGCCAGCGATAAAGCCTTCCACCACTTGGCGGGCACGAATTTCGAGCCTGCCAATACGACCTATGGTCGCAGGGTGTAAGAATCTACGGGCATCTTCCTGTGGTGATTGTGGCACGGGTGTTTAAATCTCTTGAGGTTGATCAGGAAGCAAAGATTTTCTGGAATCTTTCATCTTTCTTCAGGTCACCCTCATGGCTTGGGGTTTCTTGCACAATCTTTTCGATCACCTTGTCTGGAGTCACCCCTTCGCTTGCAGCGGTGAAGTTGGTAAGAATGCGATGCCTTAAAACAGGCAATGCAAGTGCTTGGATATCTTCCACTGCAACATGAACTCTGCCATGCAGAAGTGCACGGGCCTTAGAGCCAATAATAAGATTTTGCACTGCACGAGGGCCTGCGCCCCACGAAAGCCATTCTCCAATAAACTTGGGCACGCCTGGCTCGCCTATGCGAGTTTGTCTGACAAGCGCCAGCGTATAACGAATTGCGTGATCGCTAACAGGAACTCTGCGAACCAAATTTTGCAAATCCATGATCTGCTGCCCACCCAATACAGGCTTCACATCATCAATAAATGTGGAGGTAGTCTTCGAAGCAATTTCAAATTCTTCATTAAAGCTTGGGTACTTCACGAATACTTTAAACATAAAGCGATCTTGCTGGGCTTCGGGCAAAGGATAGGTGCCTTCCTGCTCGATTGGGTTTTGCGTTGCTAATACGAAGAAGGGGCTATCCAGTTTATGTCTGGTACGGCCTACGGTAACTTGCCTTTCCTGCATGGCTTCAAGAAGAGCGGCTTGGGTTTTGGGAGGAGTACGGTTGATTTCATCAGCAAGCACTACATTGGCAAACAATGGGCCTTGAAGAAATTTGAACTCACGCCCACCAGTATCTCTGTTTTCTTGGATGACTTCGGTGCCTGTGATGTCGGAGGGCATAAGATCGGGGGTAAACTGGATTCTACTGAATGAAAGCGAAAGAGTGCGTGCAAGGGTGCTGATCATCAGGGTTTTTGCAAGCCCAGGTACCCCTTCAAGCATGCAATGCCCTTTGCTGAACAAGGCAATCAGCAATTCTTCAATAACTTGATTCTGCCCGACAATCACCTTGGAAAGCTCTGCTTTAATGGCATCGAATGCTGAACGCAGCTTCTTTGATTCTTCGATATCATTTTGATCAAGGGGCTTTTGTTGGGCAAGTTGATCAAGGGGCCTTTGTTGGGCAAGTTCTTCGCGACTAAGTTGTCTCGTTATCAATGTCGGCTGGATTGAATCACTCATTCTTAAGAATCCTGAAAGTAAAGTAAAAGGTAGGTCATTACTATCGCTGATAAATGGGCAATATGCCACCATCAAGTTGCATGATGGTTAAATGCACCGCAGTAATAAATACAGGGCCAACATGGCCACCCGTCCAGGAGCCATCCGCCCCTTGCGATCGTACTAGAGTATCAAAAGTTGCCTTACGATACTTCTTCCAAGTTAATTTATCGTTATCTTTTGTATCGCCAAAGAGTTTGTTCCAACCATCATCTCCAAGGCTGTAAAGCGCCTGGGAATAATAATAGTGGGTGTATTCATCATGCCCATGGCGCTGATTGCCTAGCGAACCAATGTTATTAAGGCAGAACTTGAACCATTTTTTAATTAAAGGAGAGTTGTAATCGCCTGAACTAAAACCGCAGGAAATGGCTGCAGCAGTAAGAGCAGGCCGGCCTTCACCACCACCACCGCCACCCAAGCTATAGATAACCCCGCCTTGTGCGTTGGTGGATTCTTCAAGGTAGGCTACCGCTTCTTTGATTGCATCTTGGGGAACAGCAATGCCAGCATTGCGGGCTGCACGAAGCGCCTGAACTTGGGTGATGGTAACCGAGCCTTCATCAAAGTTATTACCTTCTTTGGCGGAGACATAGCCCCAGCCGCCCAAGGGGGTTTTATTATCTTTCATCGAAACCCTGCGAGTCTGGGCATCGCGTGAGAATTTACCCGCACGAACTAGAATTTCTTCAAGCTTGCGCCTGCGATCGCCTTCTTCTTCTTCACCATAAACCGAAGCTAAAAACAACATACCAAATCCATGGCCATACATATAACGGCCAGCTTCACCGGGAATATTAGGATTACCAATCATGCCATTAGCTTGGCAACGGGCCATAAGAAAATCGACAGCTCTGCGAATGTTATCGCGATACTGGCCTTCACGAATGGTACTGCCTTCCATGAGCATGGTCATGCCGCCAAGGGATGTCATGGTGATGGGATATTGCCCACCTGTAGCTTCCCAATGGCCATCTTTATGCTGATTGCGAGACATCCAAGTGAGGCCTTTTTTGATGGCGTCTTGGTATTCTTTGGGTATTTCATCGCCTTGTAAAGAGGGCAGAGTGATGCCCGTAAGAAGCAATGCAACAGCAATGGTTTTAAAGCTCATATTCTTACCCCGGGTATGACTTTTATAGCTGGAATAAATAAAGGCTCCTGCAATAAAAGAGACACCATTTAGTTGTAGACGATCTAGATTACCCTATCTAACACAAAATCACGAATTCTTTTTATTAGCATCTTCAAAGGAGATTCCAGCAGCGTCACTCCCAAACTTGAAGATGATCTTTAGTTGATAATTAACGAACTCAATCTTCCCATTTTTAAGGTCGAGATTGATGTTGTGAAACTGAATGCCATTGGGAATGTTTTCGTTATCGTAGATAAGTTTCCCTGTGCGTTTATCAATACTTTTGGCAGCAACAATTTGCATGACATTACGAATAGGGCCGTTGGCAACCATCTTGTGCATGCGTGAGGTAAACAAAAGCATGGGAATTTCTTGGAAAGATTCAAGCACAACCATCTGGTGCGAAACAGGGTTATGCCAGCGTATTTTTCCGGTTTCTCGTTCGAATGCGTAAAACTCGCCATTCACCGGTTGGGCCCTCATGCCACTGCCCGGCATCAGGTTGGTTTGAATCCCACCCCATGGCATGATGTTGGCATTCACAGGATTATTAAACGCAACATAAAAGTTAGATTTGTCGGCCAAGAGTAATGCTGCACCGCCCTTGACGATAAATTTAGGATCAAGCTTGGTGGAAAGAACTTGAGTTCCTTCAGGGATGCGCCAGACCCGAACTTTGCCATCGGGTTCAACCACGCCCGTAAAGTTAGGATGTTCATCCGACCTGATTACCAAAGTTCCCGCAGGGAAAGATTCCTTCCAAGTATCCTTACCATTGATGATGTCGTAAAGCCTTAAGCTGGAAGAACCATCCGCAACGGTTTCGTTAAGTAAAAGTTTGCCCCCGATGATGCGTTCGCGCTTGGTAAAGAGCTGCGAAAAATCAGGAATTTTAACTGAAACCCCATCATATGCCCTGATGGCCCTGGTTGCTGATGGTGTGTTTTCGGGTGTCATATCAACCACAAAAATATGTTTCCCATCGCTGAAAAGAATCGAGCGCGAATTAACATCCGATCTCGTCCAAAGAGTTTTCCCAGTCAACGGATCAACCGCAACCAAGCCATCGCGGGTTTGCAATGCTGCAACCCCTGCAGTCATCGGGTTCGAAAGCCCAATTCGCTGTGCCCAACCATCAGGATAAAGTATCCGGATCGAACCATCGGGATCAACATTAAGCTGGTTGTAACCCGGAGGCGAAGTAGCAGGCTGCCCAGGTAAAAAACCCATCGGGTTGTAAAGGTTCTTCTCCCACAAGATCTTCTTGCCCACAGGATCAATCGCAAATACCAGATGCCCCAAAGGCAATAACACCAAATGCCCCTGCGCCTGCAGCGGGAATCGCACCAAATGAGGCTGGCCGTTGCCATACACCAAGTTTTGGAACAAGGTGCGGGTGATGTTCATCGACCATTCTTCTTTACCCGTAAGGGTATCGGTGATTTTAAGGGCATGATAATCAAATCGTAAAGCGAGCCTGTTGCGCTGGAAGTAAGGCAATGAAGACTCGGGTTCTTCAAATCGGTAGCTTTGAGTCTGCTGATGGAAGTTGCCCCGTTCCTCGGAAACTGTGATTTTACGGGCCTCAGGGATCAACTTGGATTCAGAAAGAAGTGCGATGAATTTTTTATCAGCGTTCGCCTCTTTAAGGAAGTCCGCACCTTTCTTACCATCGCGGATTACCACATCCCCATATTCTTTCCCAAGCTTTTTGTAACACCAGAGCGCATCATCAAGCAGATTTTTATTGGTGTAAATGCGACCCAGAATCTCATAGGCCCGGGCAGCAAGTACAGGGCTTTCAGTTAACACAGGTTGCAACGCCTGCTCTGCAAGCAACATTGCATTGGGGCTTGTATCTTCCAGCAATCGTTCTGCAAGCTTCAATCGTGCTTCCCGGCCTACATCAAAAAGTGAGCCCGAAAACGCAACAAACTTCTTAAGCTCATCAAGCGTTGCGCCTTTTTTCTGAAGCTGATCCCAACTGGATTGTATTTTTGCCTCGAGAGGCTTTTTGTTTTCAGGTGAAGCCTTGGCAACCATGGCTGCTATGCGACCCTGCGACCAAACCTCGCCCGATGCCCTTACCGAAGGCTCATCCAAAACAGAAATCAAATCATCAGATTGTGAGGTGGCTGCAAACTCTTGATACTTATCAAACGCATCAATCAAACGGCCTTGGCTTTCGCGACCCTTCGCAACCAAACAAAGGAAGTTTGTCTTGCGCCTGCGCCCCTCGGCTTCCATCTCAAGCCGTTCTTTTTCCTCTGCTCCTGCACGAATATCTACTTTGCATAGCGCTTCATATTCTCCAAGGAATGGCTCTGCTGCGTTGAAATCCTGCTGGAAGTAATCGGTGAACGCTTCAAACAGCTTAGTGCGGGCCCGGTCTTTGATTTCTGGTGTGATGCTTTGTGCAAGTACTTTTTTCAAATCTTCGATTGCGCCTTTTAAATCACCTTTGTTCAACCTTAATTCGCCCCGCTCGGTCAGACCTAAAGGATCATTGGGGTTGGCCTTGATAAGCAGATCAATCTGCTCGAGCTTGATTGCAAGCTGCGGATAAACTGCAACATCGCTCGTGGTCTGAGAGATTACAGCACCCTCATGAAAAATCAGATTGCCCGCTACTTCACTTTTACGCGATCTTGTATGTGCTACTATTTTACCCTTGGCAATATCGATAGCGCAAACTTCGGGCTCTTTAGAACCATTCGATTCTTTGATGGGCAGATAATAGATGTTTTCCGATGCAACACCCAGACCCGAAGGCACTCCGGTTTCTAATGTCCATACCGTACTACCATTGTTGATATCAATACCCCTGCAGGTTTTTCGACCCACCACAACCGCCAATCCTGCATAGACCCCTCCGAAGTATAGATCCTCTTCCTGACGATTCTGTGTCCAAACCTTGGTGCCATCTCTTAGGTTTACGCAATGAATCGCCCTGGCATCAGGTGCCGTGAAGATTACTTTGCCATCTTGGATAACGGGGGCGGTTACCTTCCATTGATTATTAAAGGAAGGATTCATGAGCACACCGTTGCCCCTACGGCCAATCATGCCATTAATTCTGGGGCGGTTGGGATCGAGTGCAGTATCTGGGCTTTCGGTTTTATCTCGGTACATATAAGCCCAAACCAGACTTCCCGTAAGAAGATCAACGCCTAACAAAGCCCCAGAATTTGTGGGGCAAACCAAAATACCTTCGCCATAGGATAAGTGTGCTGCCTGGGTGCGTCTGCCCACATCCTGC
>QWPF01000124.1 GCA_003671255.1 Planctomycetota bacterium
CTAGTCCCACTATAAAACCTGCTTTTTCAGGCAATACTCACGCTATTTGGATTATTAATCCAACATTATGAATTGGGCCTTTTGTAATTCCTCGCTTAAGTGGCCTGCAAATAAAAAGTCCGCGGTATATTAAAGTAATAACAGTGAGGAAAGGACAAAACATATAAGGGTGTTTAATCCCCCACGACAATCGTATGAGGTCGTGATGCCTTCTGCCCACCGGCATCTACTGTCGCAATAAGCGAGTGAATGCCGGGTTTCAAAGAAATCTCAAATACCCAGGGGCCTTCAGTCTTTTCTGCGATCAGTTTGGCTTCGTCCCGAAGTATAATACGCGTTGGTTTTATTTCATTATTGATCGAGATTTTCACGGTCATCTTTTTTCCTGCCGAGTACAATATAAAAGGTTGTTTGTCACCCAAGCCAGGTGGTTCAATGATCGTGACATCCCTGCTTGCCCCGACAAATCCCTGCCACACGCTTGCAACCCGCTGCGAAGAAAACCAGCATGCTAAATTTCGGTCACCTTTGAATTCTCTCCAAGCAGCAATCATTGGCATCTTTCCGTCCTTTCCCCAGGTGGATACATCGCCTAACCATCCTTCCTCGAGTGGAATATCTGCAAGTGGGGTGGGCTTGTTAGAGATCGGTATTTTTGGGAGGCGGCGGGAAATGGCTTCATCGAAGTGAACGAACGAAAGGTTGTTAGCAAGTGCAAACTCGTGCTTGCGATTCCACTGCACCGCGATCCCGAAACGAGCTTGAAGTTGCCTTTCTAACGATAATTTAGTCTGCAACTTCGCCATTTGCGATCCGTCTTTCTCTCCGAAGATAGTGATCACGGGTATGCGGCGAGTGGCTTCAGACCCAGGCCCGACTTCCAAACACACCGGGGCAACTGCAATGGTGCGCTCGGGCATCATCTCGGCAAGTTTCATGCTAATCCCACCGCCACGCGACATACCGATGAAACAGAGGGGTAGATGTTCCAATTCGGGGCGTCCGGCCTTCTTCGCAAGTTCGGCAAGCCCGGTCGTAAGAAGAGCATACTCTTCGTCTTTTACCCCATCGAAATCTACTTGCACATAGGCGAATTTCCAGTACCGACATGCGGCCTGCCAATGCTTGCTTACATCATCGCCTTTCGAGAAGGGGTTGCAGATTCCGCCACGAACGACCTTCAATCCTTCGGGAATCCATGCACTGACGAAAACCTTATCCCTTGGTCCGCCCAGAACTGGGTCATTCTTGCGGGGGTTCTTAAGCGTGTATTCGATGCGGGCGTTGAAATCCCCTGCGGGTGCCTGTGGTTCTGGTGCACTGATCAAAGCATTCGTGACAAAGAGTAGGGTAAAAAAGACACAAGTCATCTTAGTATTCCTTTCCGCTATTTAGCGGGTTTACATAGGTTCCAGCAGTAGATACCATCGGCACCGCGTAGATAAAGTTGCCCCGCAACTATAGGGTGGCTGATAGGCATCTCGTAGCCAGTCGCATCATAATGGGGCGTATTCCAGGGCTTGCCGCTTGGTTTGAAGGAATCAGCCGTGGTACCTAACATGAGTACATCGTGAATTCTGCCGTGCTGACTGTCCGGCTCGTGGAAGAAACGCCCCTCGGCGCAGTAACCATGGCTCTCCTGGTCGGTCCTGGCATCGGGGGCAGTTGCCAACACTTTGCCGGTGGTAACATCAATCATTTTCGTACCAGCCTTGTTGCGGATGAAGGCCCGATCTTTCCAAATCGGCAGGCCACTCATGCCTCCACTCACGAACCCAACTTTTTCTTCACCCGTGTGCTCCCAGAGTTTCCCGGCTTTCGCCAAGGTGATCTTCCAACCGCTGGCACGGCCAAGTAGATTCTCGTCGCCTGGTCCCATCTTTTCCATGCCGGCATTCAATAATAACACATCGCCAGCAAGGGAAAGTGAGGCTTCTTGCCGGCCCGTGTCGAGAGTCCAGCGATCCTTGCCGGTAAGCGGGTCGAGACATCGAACTTTGCCGTCAATGTTACCGCACAGGACCGACTCTCCACCTGTGTGAACCCAGCGCGTTGGAGTCGCATGATGGGCAAGGCACTTCTGCACCTGCCAGAGCTTTTTACCTGTGTTGCCATCGAACCCCATCAGCCCGCCCTGGAAATCCGGGCAGACAAGGACGCCTGAAGCGAATGTGCAACCGTTGCAATGCCCGCGGTTGATACCACCAAAAGATTTCTTCTCCTCTAATCCCTTTTTCTTAATCGCCTCTAGTTTCTGATACTCGGCCTCGAGATTTCCCTCCCAGATGGGCTTGCCAGTAGCGGCATCGAGGCAATAAACGCGGCAGGTTGAACCGATGGCATACACCCGTCCGCCAAAAACCGCCCCGGTATGATTGGTAATGATACTCTTGTGGTCAGTCCAGTTTAATCCCCTGCCCTGGAACACCTGTTTCCACAATGTTTTTCCTGTTTTTGCATCAATGCACAGAACCACATCATCGGCCGACACTCGCCAGTAGTCCGGAGACCAGGTACCCGGGCCTTTATCGCGTTTCTGTTGTTCTACAGCATCCACAACCTCACCACTCGGTACGAAATAGCTGGCAAAGATGCGCCCATCGGCAACAAGCAGGCTGCTTGCTCCACCTCCTGGCAATGGAATGCCACCACCGGAGGTTGCTTCGCCTCCACCCATAAGTGGAATCTTAATTGGTTTAAAGTCTGTGAGTGAATTGTGCCATCCATGACCGCCATATCTTGGGCTCTGCGCAGCTCCCGGAGGCGTTGGCTCCTGACTCTTCCACACCAGCCGGGCGTCCTTCAAATCGTCAATCAGTGTCAAACCACAGTCTGTGGCACTAAAGTTTGCGTTGGGCCCGTGGTAGCACGGCCAGGATAGCAAGTCAGAAGCATCGGCAAAAATCGGGAATACTACGATAAAGGCAACGAGAATAATCTTTGTCATGGTCACTTCCATGCCTCCGTCTCGCCTATTGCAGAATATTTTTAACAAAATAACAATCCAAACTGATGTATGGCTGGTTGGTACAATTTTTACTTCTAAACCATGTTCCCCGGCCAATCCCATCCTCTTCTTTGCCAGATTTGTATACTCGAACTGCTTGTGAATGTAGTCATCCCCAACACTGGGCTTTCATAAAAAAGGTCGTCTTCGGCAGCATAATAATACCAAAGGTTTCTGCCGGATTACACAAACAGTTCTGCGAGCGGCCCGGTTTGGTCGAGGTCTTTGAGTGTCGGGTCGGGCATGCCGAATGTGTCACGCTTAAAACCAGCAAGATGGAGCAAAGTCAGGTACATGTTCGCCGTTGTACGATGACCCTTCTGACCGTAGCCAGGGTAATCGACATAACGGCCGGTCTTGAGTTTGCCGCCAATGTTACCAATAACCACCATCGGCCATTCCCAGCACCGGCTATGGTGCCCTTCGGCGCCATCAGAAAGGTACACGATCACCGTGTTGTCGAGCATGGTGCCGTTACCCTCGGGCACTTTTTCAAGCTTTTTCATAAGACCAGCGATCAGATCGAAGTGATACCTTCGGATAATGTTGTAAAGATCGAACCAGGTCTTGCCTTGGAAAGTGCCACCATGGCCGATCGAGTGTTTGTCGATATTAAGGCCCAAACCTTTGAAAGTAATATCAAAGTCGCGGATACCGGCAGCACTCGAAAGGGTTAAGACATTAGTCAAGCCGCAGATAAGTGCGGCGGCCCCGAGGTCAAACTGAGCATCCAACCTGTCGGTCTCGATGGCACTCCTGTATTTGTCGGAAACAACCGGCCCTTTCTCGCGTAGCGTATGCTTGATTTCGTTAAGACTGCTCTGCCGGTTGCGCAGCGTCTCGAATGTTTCAAGATACGCCTGGAACTGCTCTTTTTCCGCACCCGCAATATTCGCCCCAGCCTTCTTCAAATCATCCTTGAGGAAGTCGAGCAGATTGTTCTTGGCTGTGAATTCCTGCTTTGCAGCACCATCTGCAACGATCCCGAAAAGGGTGCTGTAGGCGTTCAAAGGGTTTACCATCGTAGGCAGACCTTTGTTGGCTCCTATGGCTGATATGTTATAAATCACATTGTTTTCAGTTCGCTTAGAGATGCCAAGGCCAATGTGCGGGAAGATACCCGGAAGCGCCTTCGCCAGTGCACCGTCAATCGTCTCGCCCAGAATTGCCATGCTTTCGCCGCCGTTGCCCCGGCCACCACCCCAAGCCCCGAGTGCCTGAAAGTTGTTCGAATGTCCACCGCCGCACACACGCCCAGAAAGGCCCTGAACGATGGTGATCTTATCTTTCCAGGGGTTTATCGGTTCAAGGGAGAAGGGGAGTTCCTTATCTGCAAGGGGCACATCCAGCAACTGTGCTGGCCCGTTGAACGCCTCCTGCTTGCGGCTTTCTCGTTTAAGGCCGACCGGGGCAAGTTGCTCGGGACGGACACCGTTGCTCTCAACCACAAAAATAAAGCGCTTCGCTGTCATAGGTTTTCCGGCAGCCTGAACTTCGATTTTTGCCATCATGGGGCTGAGGAATGTAGCCCCGGCAGACAGGCCGAGAGTCTTCAAAGCATTGCGGCGGTCAATAAACATGTTGTAAACTCCGTAAAAGGGTTTAAGTAAATTTAGTCACTTCCTGGATTCCGGCATGCGATACAGGAAAGATTCGCTAGAAAGTAATGTTGAGATCAACGACTTCATGCTGCCACCACTGTTGCGATACGCCTTATGTATGGATTGGAGTGAGGCGGCGTCACCTGGCGACTCGTTGCGCCCCAACCAGTAGCGCAGGGCATGCCGGACAAACACCTGCTCGACTCGTTCCGAGGCGGCCAGTTTCTTCATTAATTCTGCAGGATTCCCTATATTACCTTCAAGTGAAGGGTCGCCCACATGGGCAATCACGCCAGCGGTATTCAACTTAACATTCAGCATCACGGGTCCGGCAGATTTACCTTTTTTATCTATGTTTTTTGCAGTCGCCTCGAGGTCTAGAACTTGTTCTTCTATGCGGAAGCGACCAAAATGATCGTACTGTTCTAATGGATAGGCAAGGTCGTTCATCAACTGGTGGCATTTCCAGCAATACGCCTGCTGAGTTACCGCCATCCGCTCACGAAGCGTTTTCTCAGGTGTGTTTGGCAATTGGGCATCGACGGTGATCGGCACATCTGGAACCACATTGCCCAGCAATCGTTCGCGAATCCACTTGCCTCGATGGATTGCATGATTGTCAAACGAGGTTGAGTGAGCCACTAGCCAGGAAGGCTGTGTGAGAATACCACTTCTTTCGTTTGCAGGAAGTTCTACAGGTTGCTGATCCGGGAAGTCCTTCAACCCATAGGATTCGTAAATGCTCTGACCGGGCGGTTTATAAGTCTTATTCTCGAACTTCTTCGGGTCCTTTTTTAACTCGGACTCGTATTTGGCAAAAGCCTCAGCGCGCTGCTTCTTGATGGTTGCAGCACTTTTGTAAGCTACAAAGCTCTTGTTTGTAGTAAGCAACTCCCGAAGAACCTCGCTATCCCGCTCCAAAATCAAAAGCACGAGTTGATCCGTGTCTTCTACCAGGGAACGGGCATGGTGCCCCGGGTGGTTCAATGCGCCTTTATCGTCCTTGAATACCTCGATGGCTCGATCGTAGGCGAAATACTCGCGAAAGAATCTTAGAATTCGAGGCTTTTCTAACTTGGGACTTTCGAGCATCCGGTGCACCTGCCTTGCGACACCCTCATCTGTAGCCAATCCCCCATTGGCAGCAGCGGCGAGAAGTTCCGCATCTGGGCGCTTGTCTGTAAGTGCATATGCGAGAGAATATGCAATCTCACGGGGTGCAAGTCGGATTCGACCCTTAACATCAGGAGCACCAGTCCCCATTTCCATCCGAAAAACAGCTTCCGATTGAAGCAGAACCGCTGCAAGTGTGAAGCGAACCCCAACCGTCTGACCCGCTTCGTCAATGTTCTTCTTCATCAGACCCACGAACCGAAGTTTTTCCTCGGCAGTCGGCGCCCGCTTAAGCACTATTTCGAACTGCTTGACGATCGCCAATTCCATCTCCATGCTGCTCGGCATCGATTTAGGATTAAACAGAGTTGAAATTTCTTTTGGCATATTTCCCTTGACCATGCCACCCTCGATCTTATGTGCGGTTTGTGCCTCCACGATGACCAATGCATTCTGAAGAAGTTGGGCGGTCACCGGCTCATCCATCCTCGGAGCACCCGTATCCTTAAATGTGTTTTGCCCTTCATGAGAAAAAGGTTGGGCGATACCTACCTGATTCTTCGCAAGATCGTTGGTGAATGCAAAGTAGATTTCTGGGCTGATTCTTCGGATAGAAGGCCCGCCATCAAATGAAGGAATATTCCTCGGATTAAAAAGAACGGTATGTGGAATTGAATTGCCATTATTATAGGCGGCCCTGCGGGTAAATGGTCGGCCTGCTCGCTTTGCCTCGGCATGGGCCCACCGCCCCACCGCCACCAACTCCTCATCCAATGGGCGAGGTTTGCTCTTTGGCGGCATCTCACCAAGTGTGAGTTTTTCCAAAACCATCGCCCAGCGGGCGCCACTGGTGCTGGATTTCATATCCGGATCTAAGGAGGTAAGGTCGAGTCTTTCTCCCTCGATTTTCTTCGGGCCATGGCACGACACACAATGCTTTACAAGGAATGTCCTTACAGACTTATCGTATTCCGTCTTACTTTCAGATCCTGTAGCAAACTTCAAGATTTCGACAGGTCCTTCTGAAGAAATCTGATTCTCCTGAGCCGAGAGAGAGAGCTGGCAAATAAAAATAAACGATGCGTAAACAACAACCAGACACGAAAGACTCAAAATTAACGATTGCCCTGTGTGACAAAATCTAAATCGTTTGGGATTATCACGGCCCTTATTTTTATTTAGGAGCCATCTTACATTGAGAGGCATGATATAAACCTCTTGGGGATGGATTCGATTTAACTTACGCAGGCTTGTTGCGGTTTATATTAAATTAATATCTATTTTATACTTTATAATTATTCATACGTCAACTTCAAAAATCGTGTTCAACTCCATACAGTCCCGGACTCGATACTAAGGGTGATACACGGTTGTTGGGTTTTCCCAAGCTAAGAACCGCCCTAAACGCACAACCCTATTGTAAATCACAAACTACGAATTTAAATCCACAATCCTTACTAAAGATTCCCCCTTGGGAAAATTATTGCAAAGCACTAATCCCTCTATAAAACCTGCTTTTTCAGGCAATACTCACGCTATTTGGCTATTACCATGATCACCTAAAGTTGTTTTCTTTAATCTTTAACTGTTGAATGCAATATCTTTCGTGTATGAAATAAATTCCTATGAGTGATCTAATACCTTGAAGCACCTTGAAAAAGATCCTAAAATGAGCACCATTCAGAAAAAAGTGATTGCTTTTTTAAATGATGAAAATGGCCCTACTGCAGTTGAATATGCTGTTATGGTGGCTTTTATTATCGTAGTTTCCATCGCTGCAATTACCACTTTAGGCACCAAAGTAAGTAGCACTTTTTCCACTACAGAAAAAAAGATCACCACCGCAAGTTAACAAACCAGAAAATCACCGCCTTTTTTATGCAAATAAGGCTGAAAATAGCAATAGTTTGGCTGATTTTAAAATTCCTCTAAATTATCTTTATTATTATTTGACTAGACCTGAATATAAAACTAGGTTTAAATGTTGAATGATGATCAAGCATGATCCAAAGTACTGATAAAAAGATTTAACAGGATTTTGTAGCGCCTGACTGATCAACAAGGTTTTTTCACTACTTGGTTCCGTACCATTTTTTTAGGAGTTTACGATGAATACCCTACGCGAAAAGTTGGTTAAGTTTTTGAAGAGCGAAGATGGCCCAACTGCAGTTGAATATGCAGTTATGGTGGCTCTGATTATCGTGGTATCAATTGCTGCGATTACCACCCTTGGTACCAAGGTTAGCTCCACTTTTTCAGATACCGCTACTAAAATTACCACCGCAAGTTAGTTAAAAGCCTATCCATAGGGATAGTTTGTTAACGACTTGGGCGTGTTATAAAAGCGCCCCTCTCTTTGGGGTGCTTTTTAAAAAAGGTAAATAATACTTAAGGATCTTCAAGTATTATTTGTGATTCACTTTCCGTCTCCCCTTCAGTTTCACTTCCTAAAGGAGTTTTCTCATGCGCACTTTACACGAAAAGTTGGTCAAGTTTTTCAAAAGCGAAGACGGCCCTACTGCGGTAGAATATGCCGTCATGGTGGCTCTCATTATCGTGGTATCGATCGCTGCGATCACCACACTTGGTACCAAGGTAAGCAGTACCTTTAGTGGCGCTGCCGCCGCCATTCAGTAGGTTTCTTAAGTTTAACAGTCTTCTTCCTTGGGAGTGCGTGATGGATTTTACTTTAAATGTCTGGCCTATCGCCTTGGTTAGCCTTGCAATGATCGTTGCTGCAATCATCGAGGCTGGAAACTTAAAGTTCCTAACGCACTTACTTTTCCTTTAATCATCTCGGGCTGGATTTTAGGATTGTTCAATACTTTTCAAATCCTACCTGACTCAGGCATTGGTGGAATCGGTGGCAGCCTCACTGCCACAGTTTTAGGTTTCGCCCTTATCTTTCCCGTTTATGCAATTGGGGGCATGGGGGCAGGAGATGTAAAAATGCAAATGGGTTTTGGCGCCTGGGTAGGTGCTTACTATTCTTTTGGTCAGGCTCAATACATTGTTTTGATTGCTTTTTGCTGGGTCGCAATCATAGGTGGCATCATTGCTTTCTTTATGATTCTCTTCAGAAAACAAATTGCAACCAACTTATTGAACACGCGAGAGATTCTTTCCGACCTCGCAACAAAAAGCGTGGACGAAACCGAACAAAAAGCCGCCGCTCGTAAACCTAGGATGCATTTGCTGCCTTATGGCATCCCACTTTGCCTTGGGTTTCTGGGCTATCTGGCTTACCTGCACCTCTACTTACATATTCCTTTGCCTGTTTATCCCATTCAATAATTAGCTTTTCCTCAAAAATAAGCTAAAGTATTAGTGTGCAGCCAACGATTGTGCTGCGGTTCCCTTCGCAAGATGCTAATTTGCAGTTAACAAGACTTCCTATCTT
>QWPF01000125.1 GCA_003671255.1 Planctomycetota bacterium
CCATTGGGTTCCAACATGGTTGATTGCTATCACCCTCGCATTTGCAAACAATCTCCCTAATGAAATAACAGGCTGCCTCATCACCATCATGGTTGTCATTCGCATGGGGATATTCCCAGGTCACGCATGGCTTGTTTATTTAACCGAAAAATGCAGCTTTACCATCGCACTTTTATTTATCACCCCAATTACCCCCACACTGATTCTCCTTGCAAACAATCAACTCCTCCACGATACCCATGCAAGCCTTTATCTTTCTTGGTTTGCGATTGCAAGCACGATTTATTTCGCTGGGCTAACTCTGGTTCAACGCTCACTGCGTAACTTCTTCACCTACCTTTGCCTAGCACTTTCCGCAATGGTCGTACTCGGAGTTTGCTCTCACGAAACCTTACAACTTACCGCCGCCTTTTCTCTTCGAAATTCACTTTGGGTTGCACTCATTGGCATGGGCATCATTGTTCGGGCACTTGAAGCCAGGCATGGCATATTATCTCTCTTTCAAAACCATGGATTTTACGAATCCACTCCCATGCTGGGAATTGCATTTTTGGCATGCGGGCTCGGATGTGTTGGATTTCCCGGAACCTCTGCCTTCATCAGTTTTGAAATGATGGCGGATGAAATCATTCCATCATCGCCTTTTTTCGGCATGGTCATCGTCTTTTCTGAAGCACTAATATCCATAAGTTTGCTCATGGTTTACTTCAAGTTGTTTTGTGGTAAGAAAACAGTGTGGTCGGATATTTTCAAAGTACGACTGAGGGAAATGATCGCACTTTGGATTATCATTTTTCTGATTTTCGGGTTTAGATTCCTACCTCACGCAGATATCGCAACCACGCATCATAATCTTGAAAAGTTGAGCACCCAACAACCCCATTAACATCACACTTTTGCTTTTTAATAAAATTTCCCCTAATAATAGAGTTAGTTGATTATTAATTGCTTATTCGAGGTCTCTCATGAAGCGACTCTTTGGTTTTCTTTATCTTTGCATCTTCATGCTCATTCATATGTTCATCAATCAACCTACCTATGCGTTTGAAAATCAAGCGCAATCGCTTGAAGCTGAAAAACTTCGCATCGCAATCGATGAAGCCAATAAAATCAAAGACCCAAAACAACGGCTCGATTTACTAAAAGCAGCATCCGAAAAGGTCATCGCATCGTGCAAAGACAATCTCATGGCGCGTGATATTCTCGTAAAAGCAACGAAGGATATTTCTAAAATCGAAGATATTGCAAAGCAGGCGGATATTCTTCGCACCGGACTTCTTGAAGTACTTGTTATTCTTACTTTCAAGCCCCGAGTTGAAGCCCCCGTGCCCGCTGGATTCCCTGCTCCCACTCCCGTTGGTGTTGTTGAAATAAAAAAGCTCCCTGTTTACCGCATGGCAAAAGTCGCTAACTCCGGTATGGGTGGAAACAATTTCTTCACCCTCTTTAATCACATCAAGAAAAACAGTATTGAGATGACTGCACCTGTTGAAATGACGATGGCTGAGAAAAACGGAAAGTATACCGAGACATCGATGGCTTTTCTTTATCAGGAAACAACTTTGGGAAAAGTCGGGCCTCAGGGAAATGTTGCAGTTCTTGATACTACCGAATGCACAGTGGTAAGTGTTGGGATGCGTGGTTCACCCAGTTCTGAAAACACTGAATCTGCAAGACGATGGCTACTCGAGAAAATCAAAACCACCCCGCAAGCTTATGAAATAGCAGGTGAATTAAAGGTCATGGGGTACAACAGCCCCTTCATGCCCGAGAAACTTCGCTACTATGAAGTTCAATTACCACTCAAACTTCCCACTAAGTAAATGCAGCAAAAGCCCTATAGATTCTTACTGCTGTGGTGGGTTCGCTTCTTTGATCATCGCGCCACTTTGCTCACTCAGAATCAAGATCGAAAACTTCTCGATCGGTGATTTCTCGGGTGTGCTAACAGTTGCGTAATCAAATCTGCCTCGTACATCGGTATAACCATCCTTGTGGAATTTCACCCCTTGTGCGGTCTTCGAATAAACCTTCACATAAACTTTCGCAAGTGGTTTGGAAGTAACGCTGTCCACCACTTTTACTTGGCCATAGGTTTCAATAACTTGAACCGACATTGCATTGGCATAATAAGGAAGAGAAATGGTTTTCGCACCTGCGGATATTTCCACAAGCACATTCTTTTTTGCGTACTCTTCTGGTAGTTCGAAAGACGCCTTGGCTTGACCCTTGATCAGTTCCAGATTTTTTGAGGCATTGGGCTTGATGAATGCAAATTGATTCCCAGATTGTGCCACAAAAGGATTTCTGCTGAACAAAAGCTCTACATCCATGAGGTAATAACTAACCTTCACTGAAGTCAGATTCTGGTAATTGAGATTAATTTTCTTGGCATCAATATTGAAATCAAAGCTGGCTTCACTCGCAGCTAACTGGGCCTGTTTTTGTTCTTTGCTTTCAGGATCAACCACCTTGCCATCTTTGCCTTCTGCTTCATCAAGCTGATTGATAATTGCAGCAAAGGTATTTTTCCAGCGGTCAACCGGATGGTTGGCGTACTTAAGTGCTAAAGTTCGGGCTCGGGGATATTCTTGGGTATAAAAATCGAGATAGGCCCTGCAATAATCGTATTGCATTGCGGTTGCAATTTTCGCAGGATCAACTTGGCTGAAATAAGCCAGCGCCTCTTCAACTCTGTCTTGCAGCAATAGGTAATAAGTTGCAGCCAACAAATCTGCATCGTTGAGCTTTGTGCGATAAGAAAGGTTTTTAAGGAAACGCTGGTATTGCTCCAACAACCGATCATTCACAATTTGTCTGGCTTGGCCTAGGGAATGAGCACGGGCGTTTACCAACGGTTTGTATTCAAGATGTTCATACTGGCCTGAAGCAACTGGGTTGTAGGAAAGTATCTTGCAATCGATGGGGCCAGCGCATTCTGCAATAATTTTCGCAGAATTCAAAAGATACTGCCTGATAGCATTCACATCGTCATGCAATACACCATAAGCCCAAAGCTCATTATTAAACAAATGCCTATCTTGCAAAAGCTTGATCACACTTGCGAAAAAGACTTTATCTTTCATCCTGAAAGCGATCTTCAAAAGATTAAGCGAGCGGACATTTTCTCGTTCAAGAAAATCAAGCACTTCTTGGTTCGTGCCCTGCTGGGAAACATAATCCCAAGAAGAAGCATCAAGTTTGCTGGGCTTTGCAAAAACATTAAATTCAAAGGGCTTGGATGATGCGACATACTTTTCATTCTTGGCAACATGAACAGGGAAATGCTTGAACTTCCCGGCCATGGGGAAGTAAAAGAAGTAATCAATCGTTTGGGTTCGATATGGTTCCAAATTCACTAGTATCGAATTGGTGAACTGGCCATTGTTTAATGCAATCGATCCAACGGGCAACTGCAGTAATACGGTAAGTTTCTGCCTGGAGGAAGTGGGATTCGTGACCACCACTTGGCAACCATAAACAGTATGAACCACAAATTCACCAGAGATGAACTTATCAAGTTTTTCGCCATTCTCTTCGCGGAAGCGATCGCCTTGCTTGTAAAAGTTCTGGCTTACAAGAATGTTGATCTGATCTTTAAGAGGTTCTGCGGGTCGGACTTCTTCGTGGAATACGATGACAGGTGCTGCAGGTTTAAATTCCATGCTGCCCGCTGCAAACTTGACTTCCGCTTTCTTCGATTCAAAAGGAAGATCAAGCACGGAAAGCGCAAACATCATTTCAGTAAAATTGCGTGAAGCCTCGGGGAAGTGTTTACTCAGGAATGGTTTCGCTGCATCAAGAGAAGCGTAATCCTTCCAGAAAGAGGTAACCCCCACCAAGGTAGAAATCTGAGATTGAATAGGAAGGTGATAGTAATTATTTTCAGCCCACTCCATAGTGGGATCGATTTTCAGATATAGCTGCTTTAAATTCGAAGCAAGGGCACGATTACGATAAAGGGAACTCTCATCCGCACCTCTTGCAAGCTTATCCGTCATCATATCTTTGTCTGCCCCATCAGCACTCTTACCAAGTTCTTTTAAAGATTCGTTTTCTTTACCCGCACTTCTGCCATCCTTCATCCGCAGGTTTTGCATCGATTGTTTCTTGGCTGCAGCATCCATGGGAGTAGCTGCTGCGGAAGGTGTTGCTTTAGTGCCATTGGAGCCACCGATGCCACCTAACATACCACCACCTCCAGCAAAACCGGGGGCAGGTGCGCCCGCACCTTTAAAGTCGCCGCCTTTGCCTTCTGCCTGCTCTGCTCGTTTGAGTTCCCGCCTTGCATCCTGCTTTTCCATCTGGGCGTTCACCCCAAATTGATCACGTCCAGATAAGTCATCAACTTTGATCGAAGTATCAAAAAGCATTACCAATTGTTCGAGGTTGGGCGGAATTAGTTTCAGCATATCATCAAGATGGCGCTGGGTTTTTGTACCCTGCTCCTTAATTCTTTGAGCCAATAAAACTCTTTCGACCACATTTAGACGATCGTAATGCCAAGATTCCAAAAATGAATCCAAGGGCGATTGCAACAGCCAAAGATCCATGAAGGTCTTATCTTTTTTGTTGGCAAGATAAGGTTGAACCACTTCCTTGAAGAAGGGGGCATCTTTTTTATAGATGAAGAAATTAAACTCATGGCTCGAATGTTTGGAGTAAAGCTTTTTCTTTTCTTCGATCTTCAGCTTGGGCCAGGTCGTTACAAAAGAGAATTCTTTAAGGTTTTCGTTTTTCGAGAGAGTTGCATATAAGCCATAGACTTTACTTAGGGTATCATAGGCTTCAAACCTGCTACCTGAAAGGTCTTCAATTTTGAAATTGGTGTTAGCTTCAAGAATTGAAACCTGCTTTTGCTGGGTGAAATGTTTTGCTGGGTCTAGGCCCTTGTTAAAGCTAAGATCAAGAAAACTTGCAGCTTGCTCGGGTAGGGAAACATGGCGTGAAGTTGTGCTTACAGGGTCGACCGCAACCACATTGATCATGGAGTGTTTGCCCAGGTCTTTTCTGGGGATTTTGACCACGCCATCTTTGTCTGGAACAAGATTCAAAAGAACACCAGATGAATCTGCAAGGAAATCGAGATTTGAAAAACCACCCGCAGAACCACCGGGCTTAGCATCCATAGCTGGTGCATTCGGTGGAGGCATTGCAGCGCCTGCTTCGCCCTTGCTTTTGCGCTGAAATTCTTCGCCACCAACCGCATCCTGTTCGCCTGTCTGCGTAGAGCGAATCACCCAAGGGTTCAAAAGAAGCATGGGCCGTTCAAGCATGTTGCCTGGGTATTTTTTCTGCCCCTTGCGATCAAGCACATAGCGGTATTCATCCCCAATATTCCTACCAGAAAGGTAGACTGATTCAGAATACCCAGGAATGATGCCATCAAGTTCTGCATCGCGGATTCTCCCCAGATCGTTATAAGCCGAAAACTCAGGGTTATAGCGGGTTGCATAAATGTGCACCCTTGCAACTGCAGAGGAATCCTTTAAGCGGATGATCAAATCTTTTTCATCGGTGGTAACACTTTGGATTTGCACGGGTTTAAGCAAGGGAAGTCGCATGTACCTGATGTTGCCTAGTACAAAGCCTGCTTCCACAACTCCCGCAACGATTCTGATTCGAATTTTTTCGCCTGTTCTTTTTACATACAAATCGTAATCGCCTGCCTCTGCACCCTTGATTTCCACCATTCCATCCTTGATGGAAAGCAGAGCGAATGCATCGGTTCGGATAACGGTACCCACCATCGCAAACAAGGAATAATCACTGCGAAGAATAGTAACCCCCGTGCCCAAGTGGGGAAGGGTAACCGTTTCGCCCGAGCGCGCATGGATGAGTTGCTTGTAAGTATGTTGATCCGAATTTAGAGCCCAGTTATGCAAGGTGCCTTCGGGGCCGGTTGCAGAAACATTATGAATATCAACCAAAGGGCCGAGATTGATCCTACCCAGATTGTCTGTTTTCAGAGCCAATTGGATTGTATTTTTAAAATCGCGGTGCTTGATGACCAATGAAACGGATCTATCCATACGGGGTTCACCCGAACGGCCTAAAAGTTCGATCACATAATCATTACCAAACTTTGCGAAGTGCAGATCCTCGATCTTTTCAGTGCGCTCAATCTGGTTGATTTGTACCGAATGCGAAGTGGAAAGATCCACGCTCTTTGCTTGACTAAGATTCTTAACCTTTGCAGCAAGGGTGATATTTAAGTTAGACAACCTCGCAGGCACACGAATTTCATGCACGGATTCACGGTCTTCAAACAATTTAAAGTCAGGCACTTCAACCGTGCTTGCAATCCCAGAAAGATCTGTTGAGGTAATAAGCAAACGAACTTCTTCCAACATTTTTATGGAAACAGGAACCCCATTTAACTTTAACGAAGGCCGAATAACTACCTGCGCAGCCTTCAACGAAAGCATGGATTCCCTATCAAGATGAATCCCCGCCTGCAATTGATAAGCTTCGGGCAGATGGTTGATGGTATCGAGGGAGGAAAATCCTTGGCTGGAAATCACGATGGGCCTTTGCCCTGGGGACGCTGTAAAGGGAATAATGATCGAGCCATCCTTGTCAGATTTGTATTCCTGCCCACCGAGCCAAACAGTAGCATCCTTGATCATTTTTTTATTTTCATCAATGATGTTAAGTAATTGGCCATCGGGCCCTGCGGTGCTAAGAGCACGGAGCTTACCCTTATGGATAAGTGCCCTACTGCTTTTTCCCGAACCGATGAAATCAACGACATAAACACCGTTTTTATTCATCTCATTGAATTCAAAGCGCTTAGAAATCTTGCGGAAAGGGCCATCGTTGAAAGTGTAAGTCTTTTCAGAATTTGCAACCAACCCATCCAGATTGATGTTGGTCTCTATCTCACTAAACTGGGTTTTGTAAAAATTAAAGGTGTTGATTTCAAAAACCTTTACCAAAAGGGAAGGCACATTCTTAATGCTCAACTCCAACACGACAGGGTCTAGGGATGCAAATTGTGTCTTGTTGGCATAGCCAAAATCAATATCGATGCGTTCGCGCAACTCTTTGAATTTTTCAGGGGGCAGTTGATTGGCCCATGCCTCCACATCGCCCAAGCTGTTTTCAATTTTGGTTTCAGCAAACAAATGCCTTAGGTAAACATCATTGATATAAGGCTCAAATTCCTTGGGAGAGTTCACTTCCAAGAAAAAATGTTTCAAGAAACTTCGCACCAAAGGCTCATCAATTCCAACCTGAGGTAGAAGGGTTACACTGGAAAAGTCCGAGCCCAAGGCTGCAGGATATTTTCGCGATTCCTCTTGCTCCAACAACTTTAAAGCCATGTAAGGCTGTTGGCGCGGAAGATTTAAATAGATCATGAACCGTTCTTGGTTATAGATCCCCTGCGCACGATCATGCGCCAAGCGATGATAAAGCACATGAGCCTTCAAAGAGTTATGCACCGGTGCAAGGGTTGCAACGAACTGCCAAAGGCGATCAAAATATTTCTCCGCCTCCTTGGGATTTCTCTTCCAATCAGAATCGGTATCGGGTTGCAGATGCCTGATCGATGCATTAACAAAAGCAGATTGATTTAAAAGTGCAGGGCGGATTTTCTGCAACTCTGATAGTTGCTCCATCGTCAGCATCTGATGAATCGGGTAGGCGCCAAAGGGAACTGGATTAGGGTTCTTAAAATCTTGTTCGATAAGAGCAGGCAGGTTGGCAACATCGGGCCTTTTCAGCCGTTGTAAATAATTGCGCAACTTCTGCGCATCAAGCTTTGATGCATCCAACCAATCCAATGCAGCATCTTCGAAGTTTTCGAGATTCTGCCAGCGAGTCAATGATTCTGCCAAGAGGGTTTCGCGCGATATGCGTTTTGGATCCAACGAGGTGGGCAGATTTGGAATTGCGCCCACGGTTTCTTTTTGATGATTGAAATTCAAACCAAGGTTGTTGCGAAGGTAGTCGAGGCTTTTACGGGCATCTGCATCGTAAGAAAGAAGTGCTTTGCGGGTTTGAATTTCATTCAGCCTAGGGGTTTGGCCAAAGCGTTCGAGCCAAGGCTTGATCAATGGTTCGATTTTTTCGAACTGGCTCGTATTTAAATAATGAAGCGCATGGTAGTAGTAATAATCCTCGGTGCCCGGGATCAACTTTTTCAAGGCTTCGGTTCTATCTTTGGAGAAGCTGAAGTCTTCGATGAAACCAATTTCTCCTGCTTGGGAAAAAGCTTGGATCAATACAAATGCAGCCAGGGAAATAGTACTTCGCATAAAAAGCTCCAGTCATAGGGTAACGCTTATACCCATACAGACGATTCATCTTGCCAAAAAAACCATTTTAATGAAGATTTTTTGAAAAACAGAAGGAAAATGACTCTTAACGGGGCATTATTTAAACTAAAAGGCCAGTTTTGTGGATTAATCGCCTTACGAGGTGGCCCCAAATTGCAACTATTGCACTGCCCACCCTTTTATAACAATTGCGAAATGATCTCACCCTCGGTCAAAGACACCGGCCGATTAAATTTATCAATGATCTGATGATGCGGATCAATCCCCAAGCTATGGTAAATCGTGGCTGCAAGATCCGCAGGCTTCGTTGGATTAAGCGATGGATACGCTGCATAGCGATCACTGCTGCCATGAACTATGCCACCCTTGATGCCCCCACCCGCAAGCACCGAGGTAAAGCAGTTGGCCCAATGATCCCTGCCATCTTTCCCCGCACCCGCACCGCCCACAACCGATTGCCCAACCCTGGGGGTCCGCCCCATTTCACCCGTCCACAATATCAAGGTATCATCCAACATTCCCCGCTGTTCAAGATCATCAAGTAATGCAGAAAATGCAATGTCGGTCACGGGGCATAAGCGTTCCTTTAGATCGATGAAGTTGCGCTGATGGGTATCCCAATAAACGCTCACATTGG
>QWPF01000126.1:0-537 GCA_003671255.1 Planctomycetota bacterium
TGCGTATCCATGCTGGGTCAGGTAGCCGGAGTAGGGATCGTCTTGTGCATCCGATTTTACAGAAGACTTCCACAAAACCTTGCCCGAATTTTTATCGATGCAAACTAGGGATCGTTCGATGCCTGATGCAGAGTTGGTAAAACAGGTGACGAAAATATTGTTTTTCCAAACGATGGGGCTCGATGCTCCCTTTCCTAAAAGATCACATTTCCAAAGCATATTTTTGGAATCGTCCCAGATGGCGGGAATATTGGTGTCTGCACTAAAAGCATTGCCGCCTGGCCCACGAAATTGAGGCCAGTTTTGCGCATTGCTGCTGTTTGCAATTACCAGTGGAAGTATCAAGGTTACCAGGGAAAGTAAAATTCGATTTATTGCCATCATTTTTCTCGTTGGATCAATGCGGAAAGGGTTGTCAAACGCACAACATAACAAAAGGAATCTTAAGGGAAGATTAAGATTTAAAGATTGTTGGAAGAAGTGTAAGAGAGATATTGAAGTGAAGAGAAAAAAATAGCGACGGCTGGAATTGAACCA
>QWPF01000126.1:547-8813 GCA_003671255.1 Planctomycetota bacterium
ATTGCTGCTATTTGCAATTACCAGTGGCAGTATCAAGGTTATTAGGGAAAGTAAAATTCGATTTGTTGCCATCTGGTTGCTCTTTTTTAAAAGTGAAATAAATACCCAAGTGCTTAAGGTAACAAAAAGAATCTTAAGGGAAGATTAAGATTTAAAGATTGTTGGAAGAAGTGTAAGAGAGATATTGAAGTGAAGAGAAAAAATAGCGACGGCTGGAATTGAACCAGCGACCTTGGCCTTATGAAGACCCTGCTCTAACCGCTGAGCTACGCCGCCTTATGTAAGCACTGGCTAATGAAAAATTTAGGTAAAAATACCTTCTAAAACAAGGGGTACTAGTGTTCCTTTTGCTCTTTCTTGCTTTTTTTGTCATCAGAAGTGAGAAAAACACCCCTTCCGATGGATTCTGACCCGAATTTTGCCTTGATCGCATCCAAAGTACGATCTATCTCTCCATGTTTTTTTATTATTTTTGTGTCAAATAGCCCACCTTGGATCTCTCCGGGACGCACTAATCTTACCGCGCTAACGCTTATCAGCCTGGCAGGCAACAGATCAAATTTCAGCAATTTTTGTAAAAGTGCTTTTGCTTCACCCCATAAAAGCATGGTTTCATTCATGGGCTCGAGCAGGGATTTCGAAACGCTTCGTGTTTCAAAATCCGAAGAGCGTAGCTTTACCTCTATCACTGCTGCTTTGATCTCTTTTTTTCGAAGCCTAGAACCCAAATGCTCCACGAGATCCAACAGCTTTTCCCCCAACACTTCCTTATCCTCGATATCTTCTGAAAAAGTGATATCAGCACTCAATGATTTTGCCAATCGATCAGGAGTAACTACTCTGAAATCAATCCCTTGCGCCAACTCCCACAAATGAATCGCAGAAGGCCCAAATGCCATTTCCAACGCTTTAGGATTTGCTGCAGCTATTTGACCGATGGTTTTATACCCCAGCGCATGAAGCCTAAGCTCCGCTTTTTTACCCACACCCCAGAGCCTGCTTACAGGTAGCGGATCTAAAATTTCACGAATCTTATCCAAGGTGATTACAACAAACCCATCGGGTTTTCTTAGATCACTTGCAAGCTTTGCCAGAAATTTATTAGGCCCCAGCCCCACGGATGCGGTGAGGCCCGTTTCGTTTAATATCTCTTCCTTGATTTTTCGACCTATCGTTTCTGCAGATCCAAATAAACCTTCGCTTCCTTTTACATCCAGAAACGCCTCGTCACTGCTCAAGGGCTCTACCATCGGGGTATAGCGGTGAAAGATTTCCCGGATATGTTTGCTGATCTCGCCATACCTTGCAAATCGTACCGGAAGAAAGATCCCCTGTGGACAAAGCCTAAGGGCGGTTTTCAAAGGCATCGCACTATGTACGCCAAAGGCCCTCGCCTCGTAGGATGCAGCACTAACAACGCCTCGGCCCCCCGGCCTGCCACCAACGATAACAGGCTGGCCTTTCAATGCTGGGTTATCTAATTGCTCGACCGATGCAAAAAAAGCATCCATATCAACATGAATAATTTGAGTAGGATTCATGGCTGCCATCAATCAACCTTAATGGAGTGGTTTTACAGCACCTAAAATCAAGAGAGATCAATCTGTTAATATAGGCGGAGTCAGGGCATTGTAAAACTGTTATTCCCCAAGAACTTTTACGAGAATAAATACCCATGCAGCAATATGCTTGATAAAACAAAGGTTAAGTCCTTCCTTTATGTCAATATTTATGCCGATATTTTTAACCTGAGAGGTTATATTTAGCTGCATGATTGAATGAAGTTGCTTTTGATGCATGATATTTTGCATCTTTGCATTATGATCAGTTAAGAATTTTATCGGCCAATGATAAAGGGAAGAAGAAGGTTAAAAGCTAGATGTATCACTTTGAAGGTAATTTTTTGGGTAAGGATAGGTTGCGCCTTTATTGGCAGGGTTGGCAACCTGAATGCCCCATCAAGTGCATTATTTGGTGTGTGCATGGATTGGCTGATCATTCGGGAAGGTATGAGCATATTGCAAGCAAACTGGAAAACAAAGGTTTTGCTGTTTATGGTTTTGATAGGCGTGGGTGCGGAAAATCAGAAGGCCCCAGAGGCCATGCTGCTTCCTACGAAACCTTGATCGATGACTTGAGGCTTTTTCAGGGCGAGCTGGAAAAGATGCACCCGGATATTCCGATTGTGCTTTTTGGAAATAGCCTTGGCGGACAACTAGCTCTGGCGTATTCCATGAACTATCCGCAAAGCATTCATGCCTGTATCGCCCTTGCACCCTGGCTTTCTCTGCCTTTTAAACTGCCTTGGTGGCTCGAGAATTCTGCTGCGATGATGAACATGATTGCTTCATCGCTTGCATTTGATAACAAGCTGAATTATGAAGATCTTTCGCGCGATCGTGAATTCATCGAGTCTTTTAAGAACGACCCGCTTATCCATCGCAAAGTTTCAGTCGGGCTTTATTTGCAATGCTCTAAAGCTGCCCAAAGGCTTTTGAAAAACCCCCAAGTGTTGCAAACGCCTACCTTGTTGATGCATGGCACAGGGGATAAAGTTACCGCTCATCTAGGATCTCGACAATTTGCAGGTACAGCTCCTACAGATCTTTTAACCTATGTCGAAATCCCCGATGGAAGGCATGTCTTATTGCAGGATGATTGCAAGGCGGAAGCTTGGCAAGCCATCGAAACCTGGCTTGGCCAAATTGATCTCTCTTGAAAATTAGAATCCCGGTAACGCTGGCCCTGATTGCGGAGGAATGATTGCACCCGGTGGCAACCCAATAGGCCCTGGCGGTAAAGCACCAGGTGGTAATGCTCCCGCTGGAAAAGCGGCAGGCATCGCGTTAGGTGCATTCAACGGGACAATCTGCCCGGATATTCCAAGCCTTGCAAATACATGCTTCACTTCGCGCATTTTTACGATTCCCGATCCCGCTTCAAAATAAGTTATTTTAGATCCAAAGCTACTTTGGCGAAGTAACCCATTGAATTCATCTTCTGTTCTGAAGGGCTTCCCGTTCACTTGAATAATCACATCGCCAACTTTAAACCCGTATCGATCTGCTGCCAGCGCTGGTATAATAGTGGATATTTTATACCCTCCTTGTTGGAAGGCGTTGGGGGCAGCGGGTGGTGCGTAGGAATAAGATTGTTTTGAAACCCCGGGCGCACTCCTAAAGTTTGCAGGTGCGGATGCGACTTGCGCATCTGCCCACCCTGCTGAAAAACCTACCACTGCAAGACTACCCAAAATTTGCAACTGCCTGAGAATTTGCTTCACCATGATTTATGTTCCTTTAAAGCTGACCAATGTTTCTACCTAGATTATTCGCAGGAGCGATGGTGTTATGGAACCCAACCTGAAAGAAAAAAGAAAAAGTTTTAGATATCTGTGTCAAAAGGTAGGGGATTAAAGGTTTAAAGGGGACTGGGAAACCCTCTTGCCTACTTCGATAACAGAAGACTGTAAAATACTCGTACTTTCCCAATCGCTATGAATCTCTGATTTTTTACTGTGACTGACCCATGGTTCGTTATAAACTTTTCATGTTGTCTAATTTACCTAACCCGAAATGGAGTTTCACTCATGTACGATATGAAGCAGCTTGATAAACTTAAGAAAATGCCCCAACTTGTTCCCGAGGCTTATGCCTCTTATAGGCAATTCAGCAAGCAAGTCATGCAGGAAGGTGCGATCTCGGTCAAAAATAAGGAGCTTATCGCACTTGCAGTTGCAATGACTACCCAATGCACCTACTGCCTTGAAATCCACAAGGAAAAAGCCAAGCAAGCAGGCGTTACCGAACAGGAAATTGCTGAAACTATCATGATCGCATCGCTGCTTCGAATGGGCGCAGCTATTACCCATGGTGCACATTGTCTTGATTAACCAGCAACAAGATTAATAATTTAGCCTTTGTATTTTGATTCTGCATCCGTGCATCTATCAATAGTACAAAGGCTTGATTTTTCTTTAACATGGCTCAACGGATGGTTTAGATGAGTTTTGATGCGGATGTGATTATCATTGGTGCTGGCCTCGCTGGGTTAAGCTGCGCTCGTATTCTGCAAAAGCATCGCATCAATTATCTTTTGTTGGATGGTGCAGAAAAAGTTGGTGGCAGAATACGAACCGATGTTGTTGAAGGATTTCAACTTGATCGTGGATTTCAAGTTTTGCAAACAGCTTATCCCGATGCGAAAGAAATTCTTTCTTACCCAGATCTGAAGTTAAAAAGCTTTTTTCCAGGCGCAATGATTCGCTATCAAGATAAATTTCACAGGCTTGCAGATCCATTTCGAGATCTATACACCGCAGCCAAGGGTTTGTTTTCGCCGATAGGCACCCTGAAAGATAAATTGCTGGTGGGAATGCTACGCACTCAGGTAGCTTTTGGAACACTTGAAAAACTTTTGCAAAAGCCCGAAGTTACAACTCTCGAAAGACTAAAAGGGTTTGGGTTTTCGGATGTAATCATCGATCGATTCTTTAAGCCTCTTTACTCCGGAATATTTCTTGAAAATGAGCTTTCAACCTCGAGCAGGGCGTTTGATTACAATTTCCGAATGATGGCGCTTGGTGATATCTGCCTCCCTTCCGAAGGCATGGAGGCCATTCCTCGCCAGCTTTTAACTATGCTAGATCCCGCCAAGATCAAGCTGAATTCCAAAGTTGCCTCCCTAAGTGAAAACAAGGTGTTACTTGCATCGGGCGAAACTTTGACTGCGCCTAAAATAGTTCTCGCTGTGGATCAACCCCAGGCATGCAAATTATTAGAAGTTACTGTAGCTCCAAAAATGAAGACGGTAACGACTCTCTATTTCTCTGCTTCCAAAGCGCCCACAACTGCGCCCATTCTTTTTCTGAATGCCCAATCTTCTGGCCCTGTGATGAATATGTGTGTACCTACTAATGTCTGTAAAAGTTATGCCCCAGTAGGTAAGGAACTAATCTCCTGCTCGGTACTAAAACATGATTTCGCTTCAGAAGAAATGCTTTTCCAAAAAGTGCTCGAGCAAATGAAACAATGGTTTGGTAATGAAGTCGATGCGTGGAAACATGTTCGTACTTATAAAATAATCAACGCACTGCCTAATCAAAAACCACCCCTCGCAGATGTTTCATCAAAGCCAATGCAAGTTCTGAAAGGTTTATATCAGTGTGGTGATTATGGTGGTATTGCCTCGATTCAGACTGCTTTGCAATCGGGCCGGTTGGTAGGTGAAGCCTTGGTCCAAGGCGTTTAATCAGGGTATTAGTGCGATCACCCGGGCGGGCGAGCCTGTCGCCCCTTCGATGGGAAGTGCGCCAATGAACAAGTGGGCCCCAACCGCAGGCAGTTGATCTAGGTTGGTTAAATTCTCGAGATGCATTCTCTGCCCATGAAGCAAAACCTTATTGCAGCTAAAGTTAGAATCTTTACCCGGCTCGATTCCCGCAGTATCAATTCCCAGACCTGCAATGTTTCTGTGTACGATGAGAAAACGAGTACCGTCCAAGCTGAATCCGGGGAAGTGCAAACCATTGGATTCATCAATGCCTAAATACTTCGCAGTTGAGAAATACTTGCTCCAACCGGTGTGGAATAGCAGGATGCTATCTTTGGGAACAATCCCATTGGTTTTCTCCCAATGCTGCAAATGATCGGGGGTTAATTCGAAATCGGGGTTTGCTTCGCATTCTTTAGCGAGATCGATAACCACGCAGGGTTTAAAAAGGGAGGCAGGGTGAAGTTTATCAAGCGTGGTTTCGTGATCATGAAAATGGGAGGCTACTCCCACATGGGTGCCGCTATGTTCCCCCATGGTAAAGCCCCCCAGATTAAAACCATCTTTTTCAAGCTGATTCAGTGGGAACAAAACAACCGCAGGATCCCCAGGCCAAACAGGAATGGCTGAGTTGATAGGGTGGGTAAGATCAATGATGTTTTCGTAATGGAAACTTGGCACGAGGAATTCCTCTGTTTTTTGTAAAAACTGCCCTTGTATTCATTGTATAGAAAGTTATAGCGGTCTCTTAGTTGGTGCTAATAACCCAGCGGGCCTGATTAAGGCCAATTCTTAAAAGCAGGTTCTTTTGTGTGCTGAGTCTAGCGGGAAGTTCAGCAACACTCCTTTAGGGGTGAAGATAAGACTTATCGGGTCCACATGGTTGGGTCAGCCGTGCCGATGATTCCTCACAGAAGAACCTTTTTTATTCTCTTCACCACATCAGTACCCAAATTACTCCTTCACACCCTGCCTGGTTGCGATTGGAACATAACCAACTTCAAAACCTTTGGGTGGAGTTACAATTAATGCAGGATCAAGATCCGCAAGTTTTCCAATCGTAGGGGCAGGCAGATATTCTTTTTCTTTTGTCCATGCTTTGTGCAGCTTTTCAACCCGCAATTGCATCGCTTCCCGTTCTTTATCGGTTAAATCTGCGTTGAGTATCGCAGGTTGATCTGCAAAGCGATACCAATGATAGGTGACCACGCTGCCATCCCCTAAGTTTGCTTGGAATGGCCCTGCAACAGGCCCGGGCTTCTTCCATGAACTCTGCGCTTCATCAGGCGTGATGTATGCTGCTTCAGGTTTCGCACTCGACCGCTTGAATTCTATCTTCGTTAACCCTGTTTCATCAGGTACATCTTTTGCCTGCACAACAACCCACTCCGCCTTCTTATCTCCATCTTTCACCAGATGATAATATTCCGGAAGTGTCACCAAGGGCGAACCATTCTTGGACTCTGTCTTTGTAACCATCTTCTGGTTCCAGCGATATCCATAGGTGTGTTCATCAAGTGCAACAGGGTTTGCAAATGAATTCCACGCCAGGGTCGTCTTCTTTTCTTTGGGGGTATTGGGAGTATAGATCCGCCAGGTAGAACCGCCCTTACTATTAAAGGTGTGAACGCTTGCACCCTTGATATCGATTGCGCTATTTGCATTTGCGCCCCCTTCAAACCAACCCTTCACCGAATCCCAAAGCGCGCTTTTGTTGTACGCAGTCACACGATGTACCAGCGCTGAATCTCCCTTGGCATCCCTCGGAAATGATGTGGGCGCAATTCGTGCATAAGTCTCGCCTTTCGAATCCACCGCCTGATAACTGGGCACATACTGCGTTTCCATCTGCACTGCCTTGTTCGGGCTCGATGGTTTTGAATCTAAAAACATGCCAGCCAATGCAGTATCTTCTGTCGTTACCTGAGACCAGAAATAAGGGGTGAAGAATGCCACCGGGCCCTTGAAGTTTCCCGAGTTTAAAAACAGCGTCCAAGATTGATCCCCTGTTGGCACATTCTTTCCCGCAGTGGTTGCTTTTACATTCGTTAATGGTAGTGGAAGATATCCATACCCAAGTAATTCGCCACTAGTGCCTTGCTTTAAATTCACGCCATCGGGTGGCCAGACCAACCAGGGGCTTAGTTGAGCCACACCATACTTGCCATTGGGTTTGGTCCAATCTCTACCTTTGCCTGCGCCTGGTCCGTTGGCCCATTCCTTAAAGTTGAGAGCAACGCCCCCCATGATGAACTTGGGTGTTTCTGTTGCGAACCGAGTGTCTCTCCACCAGCCTAGCCCGCCTTCGATATCGGAATAAAGTTTGCTGGGTTTGGGCTCGGGATACTGGGCGAACATCCAGGTGCCGAACAGGCCGGTTTGGAAACGATTGCTCGGGTATTTATTAAGCAAAGGCCAAGCTGCAACATACATGGAGAACCCAGCGTTATAGGATTCTGGAACTTTCTCGTGTGGAACAAGAAGGTAGCCTGCCATCTCGCCTTCTTGGATTTTGTTTTGTGCATGAACTTGGGTTGACCCAAGCAAAAAGCCAAGTAAAGAAAAGCTGGTTGCAAGCAAAGTAAGAGATCGACTTTTCAACATGATGAAAGTGCCTATAGGGGGTGATGATGTTTCTGAATGGTTCTAAGTACACTAAAGAACTTACGCATTAACCAAGTATAAGCTTTGAGTTTTATCAATCCAAACGCAAAGCAGGATAAAAGATAAGAAGCTATAACCTAAGGCCGTAAAGAATTAATCATCGGCCCTGAAGGGGCCGTTCTATCAGCCTAGGGTGAAACCCTAGGGAAATAAACAACGCCATCATATACCGCATGGGTGAAAACCTATGGTCATAATCATGGATCCATACCCAGGCCGTTGGCCTGGGCTTGTAGAACCGGCCCTTCAGGCCGTAAAGAATTAATCATCGGCCCTGAAGGGGCCGTTCTATCAGCCTAGGGTGCAACCCTAGGGAAATAAACAACGCCAT
>QWPF01000127.1:0-805 GCA_003671255.1 Planctomycetota bacterium
CATCCGGAAAACCATCACTGTTGGGGGTGCCATATTTGGAACCCGATGGTCGGATGTTTTACGAAAAGGCTCAGTTTTAAAAACATCTTTAGTATGCAACGCTGTTGATCCCGCTGCGATTTTGTTTACGAGTGGTAGTACGGGTGTATCCAAAGGCGTGGTGTACGAACATGAGCAATTTCATGCCCAGGTTCAACTTCTTAAAAGCCTTTATCAAATTGCTCCGGGTGAAATTGATCTCCCGACCTTTCCTCTTTTTGGGCTTTTTTCTCCAGCATTGGGTATGACTGCGGTTATTCCAGAAATGGATTTCACCAAGCCTGCTAAAGCTGATCCGTACAAAATCCTTGGCGCTATCAAACATTTTAAAGTCACTAATCTTTTTGCTTCTCCTGCTTTGCTTCGTAGGTTGGCAAGCCTTCCGAAAGATATTAATTTCCCAACACTAAAGCGCATTCTTTCTGCAGGGGCCCCGGTGCCCGCACGAGATATTGCCAATCTCGCTAATCGATTAAATTCTGGAATTCATCTGCATACCCCCTATGGAGCGACCGAATCTCTTCCTGTTGCAACCATCTCTAGTGCAGTTATTCTTTCCGAAACCCAACAATTCACCTCCTCCGGGAAAGGTGTTTGCGTGGGTAAGCCTGTTGAAGGCATCGATGTTCGTATTATTAAAATCGATGATGCTGCCTTTGAAAATTGGTCTGAATCATTGAGGGTTACTCAAGGGGAAATTGGTGAAATGGTAGTGCGTGGCCCGGTTGTTACCAAGCATTATTTCAATCGCCCAGTTCAAACAAAC
>QWPF01000127.1:821-8791 GCA_003671255.1 Planctomycetota bacterium
GATGCTGATGGCCAAACCCTCCATCGAATGGGTGACCTTGGGTATTTCGATACCGATGGAAGGCTTTGGTTTTGTGGTCGGAAATCCCAGCGTGTATCCTCTGCGAATAAGCTTTTTCATACCGTCCCTATCGAGGGAATTTTTGATTCAGTTCCTGGTGTTTTTCGAAGCGCCCTTGTAGGGGTTGGGCCCGTAGGATTTCAGTTACCCGTAGTCTGTGTCGAAAAAGAAAAGGGGTTGATCAGTGATCAAGAGCTATTACGCAATCTTGCAAGCAGGGCTTTGCTTTATCCCCAAACCAAAGACATCACTAAATTTTTGATCCATCCATCCTTCCCAGTAGACATAAGACATAATTCTAAAATCAAGCGGGAAGAACTTGCAGTTTGGGCTGCGGGGAGGTTTTCATGAAAGTACTTGTAACCGGGGGAGGCGGTTTTCTGGGCTCTGCAATTTGCTCGATGTTGGTTTTACGGGGCGATAATGTTCAAAGCATTTCCCGTAATCCATATGCGAAATTGAATGCACTCGGTGTTGCGCAGTTTCAAGGCGATTTGGCTGATAAAGGTGCGATTCATCTGGCAGCGCAAGGTTGCGATGCAATTATTCACACTGCTGCAAAAGCTGGTATTTGGGGCGATTACAATAGCTATTATCAAACCAATGTTGTGGGTACTAAAAACATTCTTGAGGTTTGTAAAAGCTTAGGCATTCCTAAATTGGTATACACCAGTTCGCCTAGTGTGGTTTTCAATAATGGCGATATGGAAGGCGTTGACGAATCAGTTCCCTATCCTGAAATTTATCTTACTGCATACCCAAAAACTAAAGCCCTTGCAGAGCAAATGGTTTTGAATGCCAATGATGATTCGCTTGCGACGGTGGCATTGAGGCCACATTTAATATGGGGGCCTGGTGATAACCATCTTGTTCCAAGAATTCTGGCCAGGGCCAAGGCGGGCAGGCTTCGCAAAATTGGTAATCGCATGGTTATGGTTGATTCTGTCTATATTGATAATGCTGCAAGTGCCCATCTTTTGGCGCTAGATCACTTATCTTTTCACTCCCCATGTTCAGGCAAGGCGTACTTTATTTCCAATGGCGAACCTTGGAAGCTTTGGGATTTGGTCAATGAAATCATCCGTGCGGGCAATGGCAGGGCGGTGGATAAAAGTGTTCCGGTTTCGCTTGCTTACTTTATGGGCTGGGTTTTTGAAATGACCTATAGTCTTTTGCGAATACAAAACGAACCACCCATGACAAGGTTTCTTGCTAAGGAGTTATCCACATCGCATTGGTTTAATATTTCTAACGCAAGGAAAGACCTTGGGTATGAGCCCATTGTTTCGATTAACGAAGGCTTGAGTCGGTTAAAAGCTTCGCTGGAAAAGGCATGAGCAATGCTATTCCGTCACGATTAATAGTGCTTGATCAATTGGGGTGATATTATTTGCCTACTAGGGCATTTTGGTAATCCACTAAGGCTGCTTCGATTCCTACGCGCAGATTTTCTGCTGCTTTATCATTCGATTTACGGTAATCATCCAAGCGCTCGCGTATGCCCTCTCTGCGTTCTTGTAAGGTTTGAAGGCGTTTATACAGTTCTGCTTTTGCTTCCCCTGTTGCGTTTTTTCCCTGCTCTTTGATGGCACCATATTGTTTATCTAAAGCATTTAACTTTGCCTGGCTTTCGTTGACATAATCCACCCTAACAGAGGCAAGAGCTTCAGCGGTTGAATTTGCAGCTTCGTGAATATCATTTTTAGCTTTTTCAAAATGCGCATCGGTTCGAGCAGAGTACAGTCTAAAGGGTGATGCATCACATCCAATGACGGAAAATAAAACAGCAACACTTAAAATTAGACGGTGTGATCGATTCATAAAGCTTACCTGTTCCAATAGACCAAATTACTCGGGGTTACATCCCTCTTCCTTGTTTCCATAAGCTTTATTCCAAATCGTTCAAGCCCATTTTTTAAGTTTGCTTAAGCTAAGCTTGAAAGAATCCGTCCCCAAATTCCCTTTAAAGACGACCTAATTCCAAGTCTGATTTCTATGATTTTTGTAAGATGATGCAGTATAACGACTTATGTCGGAAATAATTATTTTCAAGGTAAGATCTGTATTTGTGTACATTCTTGTCTTGTTTTGCCAATAATGTAGGTGTGATGTAGTAAAAGGGTTAATGGGCTCTAGTAATGAACATTGATCGATACACGGAAAAAGCGCGGGAAGCCTTACAGCAGGCTTCGAAGATTGCCCAGTCTAAGGGGCAACCTCAGGTCGATTTGGAGCATTTACTTTCAAGCCTTTTGACTCAGGATCCAGGTTTAGCGTTATCAATCTTTCGGAAATCGAACATCAATACCGATGCCTTGCGCAAACGCTGCGATCAAGAAATCGATCGCCTTCCCAAGGTTTCTGGCTCCAATCAAGATGGTAATGTCTACCTTGCTGGTAGGTTGAATACGATTCTCAATCAGGCGGAGGAAGAGGCTAAAAAGTTTAAGGATGATTTTATTTCGATCGAGCATATTCTTTTGGCATTATTGGAAGATAAAGCTTCGATAGGAAAATTATTCAAAGAGTTTGGAATAACCCGTGATCTATTAATGACTGCACTTCAAGAAGTAAGAGGAAACCAACGCGTGACCAATCAAAACCCAGAAGCCACTTATCAGTCCTTGGAAAAGTATGGGCGTGATCTCACCAAAATGGCTGCTGCCAACAAACTCGACCCTGTCATAGGTCGGGATGAAGAAATTCGCAGGGTGATTCAAGTTCTTTCCCGCAGGACCAAAAACAACCCTGTTCTCATAGGCGAGCCAGGCGTTGGGAAAACTGCTATTGTCGAGGGACTTGCCCAGCGAATTGTTCGGGGTGATGTGCCTGAAGGTTTGAAAAACAAAATGATTGTTTCCCTCGATATGGGGGCATTGATTGCAGGCGCGAAATTCCGGGGTGAATTCGAAGAGCGCCTTAAGGCTGTCATTAAGGAAGTTCAGCAATCCGCAGGGGACATCCTTCTTTTTATCGATGAACTGCATACCGTTGTTGGTGCAGGAAAAGCCGAGGGCTCCATGGATGCTGGCAATCTTTTGAAGCCGATGCTGGCACGGGGCGAGCTTCATTGCATTGGTGCGACTACTCTCAATGAGTATAAGCAAAATATTGAAAAAGATGCTGCGCTTGAGCGCAGGTTTCAGCCTGTAATTGTTGATCAACCCACGGTGGAAGATACCATCAGTATTTTGCGTGGTTTAAGAGAGCGCTATGAATTGCACCACGGCGTAAGGATCAAAGATGCCTCCCTAGTTGCAGCAGCAGTACTTTCCAATCGTTATATTGCTGATCGTTTTCTTCCTGATAAAGCAATTGATCTCATCGATGAAGCTGCAGCAAAACTGCGCACTGAAATTGATAGCATGCCTGCTGAATTGGATGAAATCATGAGGCGCACCATGCAATTAGAAATAGAAAGAGAAGCGCTTAAGAAGGAAAAAGATGCTGCATCCAAAGAAAGACTTTTGAAACTCGAAAAAGAACTTTCCGATTTGAAAGGTGAGTCGGGCGCACTCAAAGGCCAATGGGATATCGAGAAAGAAGCAGTTCTGAAACTCCGCGCTCTTAGGCAGCAAATTGACCAAACCAAACTCGATGCAGAGCAAGCCGAGCGTAGCTACGATCTTAGCAAAGCTGCGGAACTCAAGTATGGAAAATTAAACGAATTAGAACGAAAGCTTAAGGCCGAGGAAGAAGCTTTTGCATCGAAGCAAGGCGAAAGCAAGCTCATCAAAGAAGAAGTTGATGAAGAAGATATTGCAGATGTTGTAAGTAGGTGGACTGGTGTTCCAGTCTCGAAATTACTTGAGGGGGAACTGCAGAAATTGTTGCATCTTCAAGAAGAACTTCATCAGCGAGTCGTTGGGCAGGATGAAGCTGTGGCTGCTGTTTCGGATGCTGTTTTAAGGGCTCGCAGCGGATTGAAAGACCCGAACAGGCCTGTTGGGAGTTTTATTTTTCTTGGGCCAACAGGCGTAGGGAAGACCGAACTTGCAAGAGCGCTTGCTGAATTCTTGTTCGATGATGAACGATCCATGATCCGCATCGATATGTCTGAATATCAAGATAAACACACTGCTGCAAGGCTTGTTGGCGCACCCCCAGGCTATATTGGTTATGAAGAGGGCGGGCAGTTGACCGAGGCGGTCAGGCGAAAACCTTACTGCGTCATCCTCTTTGATGAAATCGAAAAAGCCCATCCCGATGTATTTAATTTATTGTTGCAGGTTCTCGATGATGGCAGATTAACGGATGGTCAAGGCCGTACGGTTAATTTCAAAAATACCATTGTTATCATGACCTCGAATATAGGCAGCAATAGGATCCTTCAGTTCAAGGGGTCTTATGTTGGGGAGATTTATGATCACATGAAAGATGCGGTGCTTGAAGAGTTGAGGAAGAATTTCAGGCCTGAGTTTCTTAATCGGGTTGATGATATAATTGTATTTCATGCACTTAGCGAAAAGCATCTTGGAAAAATCATTGAAATTCTTCTTGGCCGACTCCGTTCTAGGTTGAATGAGAAGCATATTCTGTTGGAGCTTACCGAATCTGCTCGGTTGCATTTGGTTGCAGTGGGTTATGACCCTGCTTATGGTGCCCGCCCTTTAAAAAGAACGATTCAAAAAGAAATCGAAAACCCTCTTTCAAGATTGATGCTTGAAGGGAAGGCAAAAGATCATTGCAAAGTAATGGTTGATTTCGATAAGGTCAAAGGTACGCTTAATTTTGATATTATCAAACTTGTATGATCAATATCCCTCCGCAATTATATCTCTTATGGTAGAATTAATCCGGAGGATACATGCTGGCGTTTCGTGCTGATACTATGTTTGATCGCAGGATGTTCCTAGCTTTAGGAATGCCTTTGCTTTCTGGTCTTGCCAATGGCAGCACTGGGGATGGTGCGAAAACTCGCAAGGCAAAATCGGTACTTGTAGTGTTTTGTGGGGGTGGCCAGAGCCAGTTGGAAATGTGGGATCCCAAGCCCAACGCACCGGTAGAAATCCGAGGCGCCTTTGGTTCAATTGCCACGAAAGTGCCTGGTGTCCGTTTTGGTGAACATCTTCCCAAAGTTGCAAATGTAGCTAATAAATTCACGGTTCTTAAAAGTGTTAGCCATGATGATTTGGATCATGGTTCTGCTTGTTATCTAAGTTTAACGGGGCATTTTCATCCGCAGAAATCAGCGAATCCACCACCCAAACCTGATGATCTACCTACTGTTGGTTCGATCTTTAGAAGAATCAGGCCAATCGGGCCTTTTGGTTTTTCTAGTTCCCATGTCAATGGGCCATTGTTGGTTCCCGAGTTAAATTCGCCTGGGCAAAATAGTGGCTATTTGGGTCGCGCCTATGATCCCCTTGCGGTGGATGGCAGCGACCCCGAAAAGTCGCTTCCTTCGCTCAACCCGCGCGAAGAACTTCCCACGGTGCGAATTCAGCAAAGGCAATCCTTGAAGAATGCGTTGGAAAATGAAAAGCGCAAGTGGGAGTCGGTCCCTGGGTTGCTTGATCACGATTTGCGATACAAGCAGGCGTATCAAATTTTGAGTGATCCCAAGGCTCGAAGTGCGTTTGATCTTTCCCAAGAGAAGGATTCGGTTCGCGATCGCTATGGTCGAAATCGTTCTGGTCAGGCTTGTTTGCTTGCCCGCAGATTGGTTGAAAGAGAAATGCCCTGGGTTACAGTGTTTTGGAATCCGAATATCCGAGGGCAGGATTCCGCGCCCAACGAAACCGATCAATATGGTTGGGATACGCACAACGATATTTTTGAATCGATGAAGGATCATTTACTGCCTCGTTTTGACCAAAGTTTTTCTGCCCTTTTAGAAGACATGGATTCACGCGGGTTATTGGATTCGACACTTGTAGTTTGCATGGGGGAGTTTGGCAGGGCGCCATTGGTTGCATTAGAGCCTAGATTTGCAGGGGCAACGCCTGGTAGAAAACACTGGGCTGCAACTTACTCTGTTGTTTTTGCAGGCGCAGGTGTTACCCAAGGCGGCGTGGTTGGTGCCACCGATCGCGCAGCCGCTTATCCGATTTTAGACCCTGTTACCCCACAAGATATTATCACCACCTTATTTGATGCGCTTGGCGTTCCTCCCACCGAACATTATCATGATCTATTGAACCGCCCGGTGGCTGTTTCTACCGGGAAGCCCATTAAAAAGCTGTTTATCTGACCAACGGATTAAAAAACACATGAGCAATGATGAGATTTTAAATAATGAACCACCCAGATCCAGGCCACTTATGCTCTGGTTTTTTGTCGTAATCATCTCTGTTGTCGCCCTCACTTTACCTTTTGTAATTGTCCTTGCGTTACTCTTTGGTAAAGATATGCTTTTCAAGGATAATGGGGACTCGGATAATATTAAGTATGGTTCTGCTAGGCCGATTGTTGCACGGGGTAATCTTGCAGAGGATGAAAAATCCACTATCGAGCTTTATAATCAATCGAGGCAGGGTGTTGTTAATATCACTACCCTAGCTAATCGCAAGACAGGCATCAATTTGAACATTCAGCAGATGCCCGAGGGAACAGGGTCGGGGTTTGTATGGGATGATGCAGGGCACATTGTAACTAATTTTCATGTGATTCAAAACGCAGATGCAGCGCAGATAACCTTTGCAGATCAATCAGTATTTCAAGCCAGGCTCGTAGGGTATTTTGCAGATAAGGATCTTGCAGTTTTAAAAGTCGATGCCCCCAAGGGCAAGCTAAAACCTTTGCCATTGGGCCGTTCTGATGATCTCCAAGTTGGGCAGAAAGTGTATGCGATTGGAAATCCCTTTGGTCTTGATCAGACCTTGACCACGGGGATTATTAGTGCGTTGGGCCGGGAGATTGATTCAGTAAATAAAAGGCCGATCAAGAATGTGATTCAATCTGATGCTGCGATCAACCCGGGTAATTCCGGTGGGCCGCTTCTTGATAGTGCGGGTTTGCTTATTGGCGTGAACACTGCAATTTTCAGCACTTCTGGGGTGTCTGCGGGTATTGGTTTTGCAATTCCTGTGGATGAAGTGAACCGGGTGGTGCCCGAGCTTATCAAGCATGGAAAAGTTACTAAGCCAGGTCTGGGGGTTACCCTTGCGCCTGATAATATGTCGAAGCAATGGGTGCCTGAAGGTGTTGTGGTTTTGGATGTTCTTTCGGAGGGCGCTGCAGCGAAGGCTGGGATTCGTGGCTCTTCCCGACAAAAAACAGGCACGATTGTTTTGGGAGATGTCATCAAATCTGTGGATGGAAAGCCCATCAAGGTTCTGAAGGATCTATATTCCGTATTGGATGCCAAAAAAATAGGTGAAGTGGTGAAAGTTTTGGTCCTCCGCGAAGAAGTTGAAATGGGGTTTGATATCACCCTGATGCCTCTTCAATCATTGAAGCCATAATTCTATTTCTTTGTTGCTATTTCTACGCAACAATATCCAAAGCTATTCACTAAGTAAATCGGATGGGAGATAATTATGAATATTTTCATAAAGACGGTTTTGATGTTCGCAGTTTTCGCAGCAGTGGGATGTGGAGGTGGTAATACCAATACCCCTGATACGAAAGAAAAGGCCAAAGAAAAAGCTTCTGTGAAAGTGAAGGGAATTATAGGTGTTTCTGTGCTGACTCTTACGAACCCATTTTTTAAAGTGATAGGCGACACAATAAAAGAGCAGGCAGAAAAAGCAGGTTACTCTGTTGAGGTGGTAAGCGGGGAATTTGATGTTGCAAAGCAGCAAAGTCAGGTCAAAGACTTTCTAGTAAAAAAAGTTGTTGCAATTGTGTTGTGCCCTTGTGATTCGCGCTCGATTGGTGCAGTTATTCAAGAAGCGAATAAAGCGGGAGTGCCTGTATTTACTGCAGATATCGCATGCCTGGCTCCCGATGCCCAGGTGGTTACCCCT
>QWPF01000128.1:0-6082 GCA_003671255.1 Planctomycetota bacterium
AGGGCACCGATGTAGTGATCAATGCTACTTCAATCGGCTTATATCCAGATCGTGAAGCAAGGCTTGAGCTTGATGTTTCCACTTTGAAACCTTCGATGGTGGTTGCAGATGTGATACCCAATCCCCCTGAAACCAGATTGGTAAAAGATGCCCGGGGTAAAGGTTGTAAAGTGATTGATGGACTTGGGATGCTCGTAAACCAAGGGGTTATTGGCATCAAGCATTGGGCTGGTATCGACCCTGATCCCAAGGTGATGCGCAAGGCACTTGAAGATATATTTAACAGTTAGCCGTAAGGATCAATCAAGCTGCAAAAGGGAATTTAATGGGTAGGCAAATTATAGTTAGAACCTCGGGAAAGGAAGATGCATTTAAGCAGCTTGGCCCTTATGGGATTGAAACCCTTATCATGCCCGATGAGGAAATTGGAACGACGGCTTATAGGGTTAAAGTTCAAGCAGAATCTAGCACTAGCACCAGTTACCATCAAATTGCTGAGGAACTTTATTATGTGCTTGCGGGTGAGGGGGTTGCAATTTTGGATGGGGTGGAACATGAGTTGAAGGTGGGGGTGTTTTTGCGATTGCCCCCTGGCACAAAGCATGCGTTTAGGGCAGGGCCAAACGGTTTAGAGATGCTGGATATTCATGCGCCTGGTTGCAGGCCGGATCGGGATGTTTATTTTGTGGGTGGAGAAGTGCCTGCGGGGTTCAAATCAATTACAGAGTAATCAAGGTGTCCAATCTTTTCGTTCCCTTGATGATGGAATGTTGAGGATTTTTCGATACTTGGTGATAGTTCTACGGGCCACAGGGTAGCCTTCTTCCTGAAGTTTGTTCACCAGATCCTCATCAGAAAGCGGATTGGATTTATCTTCTGCGCCAACGATTTCAAGAAGTTTTCTGCGGATTTTTTCCCAGGCGATGTCTTCACCAGTTGCGCTCTGAGTGCCTCCGCCAAAGAATCGTTTCAGCGGGAAAACTCCCCGCGGGGTTTGAACCCATTTATCATCGACCGCCCTGCTGATGGTGGAAACATCCACCCCAACCACTTCTGCAATTTGCAGCATTTTCAAGGGTTCAATATGTTCAGGGCCGAGTTCTAAAAAGCTTAACTGCCTTTGGATGATTGCTTGTGTGACTTTTTTTAGAGTAGACCTGCGTTGTTCGATTGCTTCGAGCAGCCATTGGGCAGATTGAATTTTGGGCCGGAGAAACTCTTTCACCTTTTTATCAGTCGCACGATTTTTACACTCTGCAACATATGTCTGATTAATTTGCACATTGGGTAAAAGTTCGTCAGCCAGGCGGACGAGGTAGTCGCCATCTTCTGATTTGAATATTTCAATATCAGGAACTACATAGGGAATACTTTCTGAATTAAAGATGGCTGCGGGTTTGGGATTTAGTTTTCGAATAACTTCGATGGCTTCTTTGATTTGATTTAAATCAAGACCGGTTGTTTTTTGAATTGCGGGTATCCGGTTGTGCCTGATGTTTTCCAAGTGGTTGGTGATCAGGGCTTTCACTGCTTCTAGGTTTGGTGTTTCCGAGGTGAGTTGCAGTAACAAGCATTCTGCTAAATCCCTAGCGCAAACGCCCGGGGGATCAAGCCTTTGAACCGTGGTAATTGCCTGCCTGATTTGATCAGGGGTAGAAGGTGGATCAATGGAATTGGCGATTTCTTCCGCACTTGATTTCAGATATCCACCATCATCAAGGTTGGCGATCACCAAGTTTACAAGGCGCCTTTCATCTTTTGATATATCAAAGAATGAAAGCTGATCGATGAGATAATCCTCTAGAGATAGGGGCCTAGAAACCATGTTTTGCATGGCGTTGTGCTTGCGATCGGAAAATTCCTCGACTGCGTTTCGGGAAGGCCTGTGGTCATCGTAAAGGGATTCTTTCCATTCTTCAGGCATGCCATCGAGGCGTTCGAAATCGGCTTCTGCTTGGCCTTTGGTGTCGATCACCAATGTTTTATCTGAGGTGTCTTTGGAAGTAGTTGGTTCAAAATCATGATCGGGTAGGGCATCATTCCACTCATCGCCTGGATTAACATTTTCTGAATCTTGGGCCAGTTCGAGAACCGGGTTTTCCTGAAGTTCCTGCAGTAGTTTTTCTTCCAATGCTAAGATAGGTAGTTGTAGTATCTCCATTGACTGAATCATGCGCGGTGCAAGATGCAGTTCGTGCCCCATCCTCAAGCCCATGGAATGTTCTAGCCGCATTTATTTTCCTTAGGAATAAATCGCATCATCATTGCAATTAAAGTTCTCTTCGTCCTTCAAGGGCATCTGCCAAAATTTGCGAGTTAGCAAACTCCAAACCCGATCCCGCAGGAATACCCCGTGCAAGTCGTGTTACTTTAATTCCTGAAGGGCCCAATAAGCTGGAAAGATAAAGCGAAGTCCCATCCCCTTCCATGGTCGGATTGGTAGCCATGATTATTTCTTGAATATTCCCTTTTTCAACCCTGAGCATAAGTTGGTCGATGGTGAGGTTATCGGGGCCCATGTTATCTAAGGGGGCAAGTTTCCCGTGTAATACATGGTAAAGGCCACGAAACATCCCCGAGCGTTCGATGGAGGAAAGATCGCGTGGTTGCTCGACAATGCAGACTACGGTGGAATCTCTTCTAGGGTCGGAACAAATTAAGCAGAGTTCATTTTCTGTTGGGTTGCAGCAAATTTTACATTGTTTGATGGATTCTTTGACGGCCCGCAGGCATTCTGCAAGTGATAGCACCTGCTTTTTATCTGCGGTTAAAATGTAGTGGGCCAACCGTTCGGCAGACTTCGGGCCAATACCAGGAAGTTTTCCGAGTTCTTCGATCAGTCGTGCGATAATGCCCAGTTGTTGATTTGAATCGGACAGTGTCAAATTCCAGCTCCATAAGAAATCGGTTTAGCTGAACCCTGGAAGTTGAAAGCCCCCAGGTAAACCAAGTGACTGCGTCATTTTTGCAGTTTCTTCAGCAATCGCAAGCTTAGCTTTAGCCAAGGCTTGATTCGAAGCAGAGCGAACAAGTTCTTCGAGGCATGGCTTATCTTGCATTTTGAAAACTTCATCGGAAATGTTGATGGAAACAATTTCCATTTTGCCATTGGCTCGAACCCGAACCATGCCAGCGCCTGCATCACCATCGGCGTGGATTTTTTCGAGCTTGGATTGCATCTCCTCCATCTGCTCCTTCATTTTAGGAAGGTTGCGCATTAGGTTTGCAATCTGGCCCATTTCTTTAAACATTGGTGTTAAGCCTCGTCGTTATCATCATCCAAACTAGTTTTGGAATCAGGAGGAAGCACTCCGAATCCCGCATCGATCCTTACAATCTGAGCATTAAAAAGTTCGATTACTCTTTGAACAATCGGTTCTTTTTCTGCAGCATCCTTGGGATTAACTTTGGGCTTGGAAGCCACGGGTTCAATCTCAATGGGCGCTGGTTCTACAATTTCATTAGGGTCCGTAATGACCTTGCTGGTAACCCGGATCAGCCAGTTTTGCCCTGTGATTTTATTTAGGGCATTTTGAATTCTCATGATTCTAGCTGGGTCCGAACAATACTCTAAAGCTTGATTGTACTGTCTCGGGAATTCAATAACCAGAGCGTTTGGCCCGGAAATTGCTGGAAGGCCTGTTTTTTTAACTTCGTTCCCGAGCATAGGTCCAATAGCATCAATGACTTGTGGCCAAATTGAAGAAATTGTTTCGGAGGATAATTGGATTTCAGAAGATACTGCAGTGGGTTCTATGAGGCTATCAATTTCACTCAGGAACTTTTTTTTTAAGCCCTCGGAAGGGGTGGTAATTTGCTTAACAGGAGTTTGCGTAAGAGCAGGTAAGCCGCTCGCTTGAAGGTGCTGCAAAATTTGTTGAAGTGGGATTAAATTTACGAGTATGGACAGTCGGACGAGTCCAAATTCCACCATGATCCTGGGTTGATTGGTAGCATTGAGCCGGATTTTTGTAAGTGACAAAATATCGAGGCCAGCAAGCAGGGTATCCAGAGAAAATCCCTTTGCCATCTTTTTGAAACGCTCATGCTGGGAAGTTGCTATCCCTGCATCTACGGGAATTTGATTTGAAGAAGCGTAAATCATCAGGTCGCGCCAGTAGGAAATCATCTGCTCAATCAGTTCCCCCATTTGCAAACCTTTGGAATTGGTTTGATCCATGAGCTCAAGAACCTTAGAAGATTCTCCTGTTAAAATCGCTTCAGCAAGATCCATGATGTGGTTTTCATCAACTGCACCTATTAATCGATGCACTTCATCCCGGGTGATTTTTCCGTTGGAGAAGGATAATGCTTGATCTAAAAGCGATTGTGCATCCCGCATCGAACCGCCCGCCCTGCGTGCAATGAGTTCGATCGCTTCGGGTTCTGCTTCCAATCCTTCTTTGATTGTGATTTCCTGAAGATGCGCTGCAATTTGTTTTGTGCCGATGCTGGAAAAATCAAAGCGTTGACAGCGTGAAAGAATGGTGATCGGAATTTTCTGAACTTCGGTGGTTGCGAAAATGAACTTCACATGGGCTGGGGGTTCTTCAAGTGTTTTTAACAGGGCATTGAAAGCTGGCCCCGTAAGCATGTGCACTTCGTCAATGATGTAAATCTTGTAGCGCGACCTGCTTGGTCTGTATTGCACATTGTTGCGGATCTCACGAACTTCATCGATGCCTCGATTGCTTGCGCCATCGATTTCTAGCACATCGACATCTTCGCCCGTTGCGATTGCTGTGCAGATCGAGCAGACTCCGCAAGGAGTAATAGAGGCACCTTTTTCGCAATTGAGGGCCTTGGCAAGAATTCGTGCTGCAGAGGTTTTTCCAACACCTCGTGCACCCGTGAATAAATACGCATGCGCAACTCGATTGTGCTTGATAGCATTTGTAAGAACTTGAGAAATTGCTTCCTGGCCAATCAGATCGCTGAACCCGCCCGGGCGATACCTTCGTGCTAGAACGGTGTAACCTTCCTGAGGTGCGGTGCTTGTGGCCTGATTTTTTGGAGCAGCTTTGGCCATGGATCGATTTATAGAAAAGGTAAGTGAAGTAAGGCGCAGCGTGGCGCCGAGAGAGGCGAATCCACTGCACAAGGGTACGCTGCGTATGGCTGCACCTTCCGGCCTGACCAGGTTAACAACTTCCCTTTGCGTGGGGCCCCTCCCAGCGCCTCGCTGCGGCTAATTAAACCGCGCCCGCTGGTGCGGACATATTTCTATCTTATCGGCCCGCAACCGTATTGACACTATTTCTCGTTTGAATTGTTATTTTCTTTATCGTTACAGGCTTTTCAGGCTTACGACTTCCTTCATCATTTTCAGCTTTTAAGGGCATGGCATAGATTTTCTTGGCAACTTCCATGCCTTTGGTAATTTTGCCAATTGCACTGTAGTTTTCGTCCATGAATGGGGCTTTATCTAAATTAATGTAAAACCTGCAGGCAGAGGTTTCTGGATCTAATTCGTAAAACGAACCGATGGTACCAGCCTCATGCTTGGTTTCAGGGCTGAATTCAGGCTTTAGCCAATATCCGATACTGCCATAGCCTACCTCGCCTGTTCCCAAAGGGCAACCTGCGCGCAATTGTTCAAGCTTAACCACCGGTTCTTCTGATTCTTCGAGGTGAACTTCTTCAAATAAAAGTCCATCATAATAACCAACCTTGGCAAGAGCGATGAAGTTTCGAACATGATTTGGCGCCTGAGTGGGAAAAAGTTCCATCTCGATATCGCCTTGATCTGTGCTAATAATTGCAGTGTAATCGATCAAATTCCCAGCTTTGTCTTTAAAGCGAATCTCATCCCAGCACGCTTGCACTGCTTCATAAAGTTTGTAAACAGATTTCTTGGTCACAGTTACATCGGGTGGCCTGTTACAGTATTCGGGTGGGTTATCGCCTATGCAAACTGCTTTTAAGAATGGCTGGTGCAGCAAATCTTCAGCGGCTTCTTCTTGCTTGTTATTTTGGTTGGAGGTCGTGATTGCTTTTACTTCAGCGGGTTCTGCTTTGGTAATGGGCTCTGGGGCGGATTTTTTACCACACCCGGTCAGTACCGATCCTACTATGATTGCAG
>QWPF01000128.1:6092-8723 GCA_003671255.1 Planctomycetota bacterium
TGATATTCTTGCTCAATGGAGCACCCCTAAATGACAATAGTCCATCCTTCCTGAATCCCATACCCAAGAATTTTAGTTTGGTCAATACTTGCTGTAAGTTATCGATGATATGCTGCTTAATGCATGGAATCTCAAAATAATGCCCATTAAATCATTGCAAATGGCTTTTTCAATGGTAAAATACAATAATGGTTCCTTTTTGTTAAATTTGCTAGAATCCATGCTCAAATATCTTTCCCAACTTCTGATTCTTTGTTGCTTGCTAGGGCAAGTTGTGAATGTATTTGGTTTACCCTTAGCGTTTACTTCAAATCAAGATTCCATGGTTTCATTGCAGTTTAAAGGTTGTTGTACTTCTAATGCCAAAATTTGTTGTTGTGGTAATGATTGCAAATGCTGCTCTTCGAATGAATTGCCTTCGGATGATTTTGCCTTGGTGCAAGAAAAACCCGTGGGGCAGGGTATTCAAGTTCTTTGGTTGAATCCCGTTTCCACCAACAAGTGCAAAGGCACTAATCTGATTAATCAGTTTGGTGTTGATATGGCGATTCAAGAAATAGGTTCAATTGATTTGATTCTCGCCTCTGATACAAATCAACCTACAGATGCTTCTTCTCTTTCCTGTGGTGTTAAGTTCTCCAATTTCAAGCCTCCTCGGATCTAATTTACTTTTCAGCATTTGTTTTCAAAGTGTTCCTGATTACTCAGGAGCAATTTATTGCTTGCATATTTTTTATTGCAGCAATCCAAACCTTTGTGAAATTAATCCAAGTAAATTAAACAGGAGTTACTGTTGTGAATTCTTTTAAAAAGTTGCTTCCCATGAAAAGGAAAGCCTTTACCCTGATAGAACTTTTAGTTGTTATTGCAATTATTGCAATCTTAATTGGACTTTTGTTGCCTGCGGTGCAAAAAGTGCGCGAAGCAGCAGCTAGAATGAGTTGCTCAAATAACCTCAAGCAAATATCACTCGGAATGGCCAATCATGAATCAGCCCGGGGTTATTTCCCTGGTTTATCAGATGGCGCCCCCAACACACTGCCTGCAGGTATGACCACTGCCCATTATGCCTTCGGTGTGCTTGCTAATTTATTGCCTTACCTTGAACAGGGTTCCTTGCAAAAGTTGATTGATTTTTCCCAGCCTGCAACAATCAGTGGTTGGAGCGGTGATATCAACCCCATTCATGACCCTGCTTCTAGTTCGCAGATAAAAATGTTTTTATGTTCTTCTGATGGTGGGAATCCTCTTTTTGCCCAATCAAAAGCAACACGCACACCCAATGCGTTTACCACTGCGGGAACTAATTATGTGTTCAACATGGGTTCGGGTACGGCGACTGCAACGCAGGTGAATTATGATGCCCAATTTCCAACGGATGGCATGTTTTGGTACGGTTCAAAAGTTAGTTATAGTGGGATAATGGATGGGGCTTCCAATACGCTGCTTGCATCAGAATGCCTGCTGGGCCCGGGTGGAACCGCCCCAACTTCAAGTACAGCTCCACCTGATAGCACTGGTAAAGATTATGTTGCCCTCAATACCGGTACCTTTACCTCGAATTCTGTTATGCCTGGCGGGTGGATACGCGGCTCTGTGGTTTTAACCCGGCCTACGGAATGTGATACCGGCACGCGGGCATGGGGCGTGATGCGTGGCAGCACTTGGTTTTGGGGCGGTCGAGATTGGAACTCGGTTTTTAACACAACTCTCAAGCCCAATGATACTTCCCTAGATTGCGGAGCCCATGGTAGGGGATGGTTTGCTGCACGAAGTAATCACTCGGGCGGTGCAAATTGTGCTATGGTGGATGGCTCGGTAAGGTTTGTCACCAATCAGATTGATTCTGTAATGTGGCAAGCTGCTGCAACGCGTGATGGGGGCGAAATTGGGACTCTTCCTTAAATTTCAAGTATAGCTCAAGGAGTTTAATCAATGATGAGTAATGTTTCTTGGATGAAGATGCTGTTCTTGGGAGTCCCCGTATTTCTTGGAGGATCTCTGGGATTGTACCTCGCAACTGATTTTGATGGCCCTACTTCTCTTCCTTCTTCCTGCTGCAATCAATCAGAGTTTAAAGGGGGTTCCAAGAGTTTTCCCCTCGAGCATTATGATGTCAAGGATACTCAGGAACGCCCTAGCCTTGCAGTGGATGGCAAGGGCCGTATCTATCTCGCTTGGGCTTCCCAGACCGGTGATTCGGATAAGAAACTTTTGCTTGCAAGATCGGATAATCAGGGTGAGTCTTTCAATGCAGCTAAAGAAGTGATCAAGTCTGGCATATTCAAAGCGGTATCCCAGATGAAGGGTAAAACCATTTCCCGCGATGTCCGCATGACGCCCCATGTGATTGCAGGGAAGGACGAAATCTTTCTGGCTTGGACTGAGGCGTTGCCCGATTTAACGGGAGTTCGGATGGTGGTTTCATCCTCCAAGGATGGTGGCGAAAGCTTCGGGACTCCTGCCCCGGTTCATTATGGTGAAAATGCCCGTGCTGCTTTTACTTCCATATCTCTTGGCCAAGATGGCACCATGGTTTCTTCATGGCTTGATAATCGAGATAAGAAGCAAAAAACATTTGCTTCAGTAAAAGGCCCTGCAAAAACCGAGTTCTCAATGGAAGAATCTGCG
>QWPF01000129.1 GCA_003671255.1 Planctomycetota bacterium
CCAAGCCTATTTGCTTAAAATTATTCTGGAATTTCATTCTTGCCGCAGCTTCACGAACTTTTTGCACAGCAGGCAAAAGCAAACCGATTAAAATAGCAATGATGGCAATAACAACAAGAAGTTCAATAAGTGTAAAAGCTTGGCGCATTTTAGCAGACAACATAAACATTCTCCCATGTGATGAAGAACAATTAATGGCGTGAATATAAAATAATAAACTTAATGAGAGACAAAATCCAGAACAAATATGAATATTTGATGAAGAATTGTTGTCAACAATAACTGATTCTCTTAATGATTAAAGGTAACGACAATTCCTAAATTAAATTTTCAGACTAGGTGTCACTTACTGATTTCATAAATATGCAAAGCTACGGGGGCGTTTCCGTATCCCAATCGCTCGCCACCATACCGCTGGTATAAATCGACGCCAGAGAAGTCATCAACGAAAAAACCATCCTCAGCAACTATGGTTCGGTTCTCAAATAGGACCTTGATGACAGACCCCTTCTTGAGTCCTGCAACCGATAGCTTGGTTTTAGGCAGATTCTCAGGAGATGGACGATCCATCATCATGGTCAAAAGCAACACCATCGATTAATTTTTCTATAGCACCTATTTTATCAAGCGGAATTTCAAGTTTAACCCAATCGCCAGCAGGTGGAAGGTTGCCCATCGGGGTAGTAGATGCAGGCAGAAATTCCTTGGCATAGGGCTCGACCTTGTCACCCCAACCTAAGAACCCACGGGCATGACGATAAAATGTCCGCAAGAACCAAAAGGCTTTTTCATTATTATTTCTCAACGAAGCAAGATCGACTTCGCCATAAGAGGCAGCATAAGTCCAGCGACCATCTGCTTTAACGAAAGCCATCAGATTTTTGGGTGTTGCCTTGGCATCCAATTTAACCCAGGTAACAAGTTTGCTCCCTTTGGCCCATTTTTGAGGATGGACAAGATATTGAACCCCATGTGGAACCCAAGAAAGAGAATCTGGTTCGCCACCCGGGGCATGATATCCATCTGATTCATCCCGGAAAATATGCGGGTCAGCAGTAACACGCGACTTTCCAACGGGGGACTTTTCCAGAGATTGCCTGTAATTTCCAAAAGTTAAGCCATGAGTAGAAGCAGCAATTAAAAGAGTTTTATCCCCTTTCTGGCGAACCATGTTTTCAAGTTGGGGAGAAATCGAAATAGCGGGCGTTTTTTCATGGGAATAAATAAAAGGATGGAGGTGTCGGACTTCGGCCTGCAAGCCGCGGAAAACCGAAGGATCTCCGGGTCCATGGGCAACTTGCCAACCCCTGGCGCCTCGCATTAACTCAACATAAACATGATACCTCCAGCGTTCATACGGAACACTTTCATACATTTGAGGACGCAGCCAAATAGTTTTTTTCTGACCTTCAATCAAAGGTTTCAAATCGGTGTGAAGAGGTGCGGGGTACCAAGGTTCGGTTTCAGGATCAAAAACATCAAAAAAGGTAGCGCGCTCCAATTCAAGACGGTTCCAATAACCACCGTGCCCAACCATGACTGGCTTCCCAGTTGCCTGCCTAAGCAAATCTACATCAGCTTTAACATCATCAAGCTGTTTTTGAGTCATCGGTGTAAAATAAGCAAAAGTCTCTTCAGGCCCGGGAGAAACAGAAGCTACCATAGGCGCAGTCCGAAGATACTTTAAATGATCCGCAGGCCAAGGCTTTGCTTTCGGGGGCATAAATGCAGTAGAAGTATATAGACCTTGCTTCCATAATGCTTCTAGTTGTACCTGAGTATAAAACTTAGGTATTTCAACATGGCGTTCGCAATTGGTATCCCACAATTCTCTGGATTTAAGATTGCCACCATATCTGTCGTAAAGCCCCCAAGGTTTTAAATTCGACAAATCATAATACTTCCCTGATTCTGCAGGGCCATCATAAACAGGGTTATGGCCATACGCGACGCCCCAAGGCATCCAAGGTTTTCCATTGATTAAGAAATCCCCAAACTCATTTATTTTGGCTGATTCAATCGCAGGTTGCGGAGCATCATGAGCAAGCCTGCAAAAAGAACTAGAATCAACAGTCCAAGAAGGCTTTCCATCTAAACTGATGGCGCTCGCCCGAACGATCCAGTTGCGTTGTGGATTATCAAATGGCTGAAGTGGAAGAAACGAAACATCTAAATCAGTTATCAGCATATTGCGAAGATCATCGAGAACGCCAAACGGGATTTTAGATCGCTGTTTCAATATCGCATCAGGGTTGGCAGGAAGGGTGAAAGATTTAAGAACCTTCCCAGAAACTTTTTCAATAACATCAAGCTTAAGCTCTTTAATTCGAGTCATTTCGGAATTTGTCAGCCCAAAATTAACTCTTACAAATTGTTTTTGGGTCGGTTGCATATAAAGGGACCCAAGCTCTAGATCAATAGGTACGGTCCAAGTCGAAACAGAATAATTTGATGATGCAATAACGACTTTTTTGGCATCTAAAAGTGACAGGACAAAGGGCTTTTCGTGATAAGCCTTACCACCATCTGAAAGGTTATAAGCGATGCTAACAGGAGCAGCTTTGATTTTACCAACACGAATGGGGCTACTAATAATGGGGGCAGCTTCAGTACCATCGGCCCACTGCATTTGTAGATAGAAATCAGCATCTGGACCGGGATTTTTGATTTGGGCTGTTATATGGTTAATACCTAAAAGTTGTTCTCCAAGATCAAGGTTTGAAAGATGTGCAGCTATCGAAACTGGGGTTTTAGAAATCGGAACCACGCCTCTTGCAGAGAAATCTTGCGCAGAACTTTCAGGCTCAAACACTTTAACATCATCCCACCAGACAATGCCCAGAGCGTTTTGCTGAGGTTGATGACCTGTGCCACCCAAGGTGTATCCATTCATCCCCCGAGCACAAAGTTTTAACCGAATGGATTTGAGCGGTGTCGAAGAGGAAAAAACCTGTCGAATCTGGCGCCAATCCGAATTACCAAAAGAGAGGGGATTCTTATGAATGTAATTAAAACCGTTAAGTCTTTGTCCATTTTCATCTTCTGCATCAAGCTGCAACATGCACAATTGGTGGGTTTTAATCCAAGCCGAAACCTCTACCAAGCGGGGTTCTTTTTGATTTAAAGCAATGGGTTCGCTGATGACGCAAGTTTCATCGCCGGTGGGAACATTCATTTGTAAACAAGACTTGCCAGAATAGGGTGCAAGATGATCAACCGCAACGGTTCCGCGATTATCGGAGTTACTATTGTGCCAAGTGTTAAAAATATAATAAATTCCTGGCGGAAAATAGCGGAAACGCTGGGGTTTGGACCAACCCAATGGGTAACCGATATTATCAGTTTCAAAATCACCATTTTTGAATAAATTGGGGGATACAGGCCCGGGTTCAACCAACGATGTTTCCAATAATTCTACCGAACCCGTTTTCCCTGTACCGTATTCAATCTCACAAACTACCCCCATGGGTATCATTGCCCCCAAGGTTGCGAAAGTTTTTTCTTTCATTGCAATTTCTAACCAGCTAGCAGCAGTCAATTTTACTTCAACGGTTTTATTTGCATAGGTACCTTCGGGGAGAGGAATTTTTACAGTTGCAATAGAACTCTTGGCGGTGGAAGGTTCATTGGAAGCGACATTGGACCAAGAAACTGATAAGGACACAGCATCCTTGGGAATATCTTTCCCAGCAATTTTTGCAGAAAAAGTGAGGTCTCGAACAAGGGACAAAGGTTTTGAGCTATGGACTGGAGTAACACTTGGGTAACCACCTGCATCAGGCCAACCCGCAAGCTTTTTGGGATTATGGATGGCAATCCAATTTACTGTTTGAGTTGCCTTTGAAGGGGAATTTAAAATCAATTTACGCTGGCCACGAATCTTATCTGCATCACGCCATTCCCAAGATCCGGTTATTTTCCAGGCATCCGGATTATAATCCCGCCTATTAAATACTTCAGTAGTATAATTCCAATGATGATTTTTCAATTCAGGGATGTAAGTAATCCAATCGTCTTGAAAATCACCATTCCGAAGTAAATTACCTTGAGCCAAAAGATTCTGCCCACCACAAAGCAAAGCAACAAAGGCTAATACAAAAGAGGAAAGCAACTTTTGATGCTGCTGTGTTAAGAATCTCACCTTGTGAAACTTAGCAACTATTAGTCTTCCAAAGACCTGTTTTATATTCTGAATACGAATTTCAAACATAGCGGACATCCTAATATGTGCAAGAAAACATAAATTTGACGACGAGAAAAATAGCAGAACCACATCTTAATGCAGTGGAATTATCTTGCAAACAAAATAAGTCAAGCATTAACAAAAAGGTCGGGAAACGACCAGGCCCAAAACGAAAAATCGATGCTTAAAAGAAATATGGAGTTTTTGACAAACTTAATCGTATCTGCCGCTGGCTTCTATGGGCCAGATATCAACCACTATGCCCTTGCGTGATGCAACAACATTTCGATGCAGGTTCATCGTTGCGCAACAATGAGCAGTAACCACTTCGCGTTTATCACCTATTTCAGGCAATTGCTCATTACACTCAACCCGAGTATGTTCTTCTGCTAATTTAAAAATCTTTTCATCCGGTTTGCCTTTGATAATTGGCATACCAAAATCTTTAGAAATTGCTTTGCTACCAGCGTCAAGAACATAAAGCCCAGGGCGCCTACTGATCACGGTGGAAAGCACCGTAAGGGAAGGTTGGAATTCCGGACGAGCCTGATGATAAATACAATCCATGAGTAAGAATGAACCTGGTTGAATTTCGTCAATCCCGTCTGTTTGAACCGCAAATTCCCAAGTGCCCGTCCCTGCAGTTGTGACCAAGGGTACTTCTATCCCTTCTTTTTCGATCAATCTTCTGGTGTCTACCAAGGATTTGAGTCCTTGAAAAGCCTTAGCTGTTTTTTCAGAACTACCCAGCATAAGTTGCAGATGGCCATCATACCCTTGAAGGCCTGCAAAACGAATATTCTTGGCATCTACAATTTTTTTCACGAGATCTAAAGTATGCTCGCCCGGGAATGTGCCACACCGGTTCATTCCAATATCAACCTCTGCAAGCACATCGAATGAGGTATTAAATTTTTGAGAGAAATTGCTTAAAGCAACGAGATGCTCCTCGCAATCGATGCAGACTTTAACTTTGGCTTTTGTTTTTAAAGAATCAACACGGGCGATTTTAAGATCACCCACGATTTGATTTGCGATTAGGATATCTTTTACACCAATATCTGCCAAAACTTCAGCTTCATTAAGTTTGGCGCAAAGAAAAGAACTCTGCCCCTTCTTCATTAGATATTTCACCAACCCACCACATTTAAGCGATTTAAAATGAACACGAAGATTCTTCCCATTCAACCCATTTTTTATCGTCGCAAGATTCTTATCCAGAATATCCAGATCAATGATTAATTGAGGTGAATCTAAATCAAATATTGATGCACCTTGGTTCCCACTCATCACATATCCCCTATTTTAAAAAACAATATAGAGTGTCTCATATCAAACATCATAATGAATTTAAAATCTAAAACTTAACTATAAAGCTGCTCTTGACGGAAACACCAAGATTGTGAAATAGCAACTTCTTATAGGTGATAATCTTTAAAATACAGGGTTTAGTTCAAATTTTATGGGTATGAAAGATTCCAATAAACCTGATACAGCAAGGAAGAGCCAAAGCAAATGGCGAACTGCTTGGCAAATACCTTTATTTATTTTGAGTTTAATTGCGTTAGGAACAGCAAATTTCCACAAAGCATCAACAAGAAATATAAACACAGATAAGAATAGTTATGTATTTGAAAAGGTAAATGCATTGGTAAAAGCTTCCGATTTAAATGGAGCACAATCAGCCTGCAGAGAGATAATTGAAAAAGCTTCGGCAGATTTAACAATACAAAACCAAGCTAAGCTTTATTTTGCTGAGATCTCACTTTTAAAGGTTGAAAGCGCAACGGTTGTTGTTGATTGGGATGAAGCATTAAAAACATTAAGAAGCATCAAAAAAGAAAATCTATTAGAAGAAGACAAACAGAAGTATAACTTCCTGATTGCAAAGGCCTGTATTTTGTTAAAAGTAGAAATACAAGAAGCAATAGAAAGCTTAGAAAAAGGGAATCTTGAACCGAGCAGGGATCCAGAGAGTTTGAATTTACTATCCCTTGGGTATATGAGATCGTTGAATCCAGATTATATAAAAGCACTTAAAGCGAATGAAGAATTCAGAAACATCCCCCTTCTTTCGGAAGAAAAAAGAATTCCTGCACAAATATTAGGCGGGGAATTACTGATGAAATTGCAAAGGCCAGATGAAGCAAGAAAAGTGCTGCAAAACATCAATTCTCGCACAAATCTAACCTTGGAAATAAAAGCCAGGCAATTGCTTGCACGCAGTTACATGGAAGAAAGTTTATGGCTTGAGGCAGTAAACATTTGGAAACAAGTATTGGATTCCCCCAAGGAAGTATTAACAGACTCTGGGAAGCCTTTATATTTCTTAGGTGTATGTTTAAAAAAGATTGATTTGATAAAAGAAGCAGAAAAGGCTTGGGCTGAATGCGAAGTAAAAAGCCAATCTGATGAGCGTTATGCAGCTTCATTCCAGCTAGCGCAAATTCACTTAGAGAATAAGGATTTACCTCTATTAACCAAGAGCCTTGAGATGTTGGTCAAAAATTGCAAATCAGAGGAAGATTGGAGGAACCAATATTTCACTATAAAACAAGTGCAAAACATATTTGAAAAGGCGCAGTTGGAATCTGTCCAACTTTCGAACTTCGAGCTGGCATTAAAAATCAATGATTCGCTTCAGAAAGTTTTCCCCCTTTATATGGCACTCAGTTTACGATCTGAGGTTTTAAATTCATGGGCCGAATCCAAGCTTAAGGAATCATCTGAGCTGATAGATAGTGCCAAAATAAAAGCAATCAACCAGGCTGGTAATGAACTGTTTGTTGAAGCTGCAACCTTAAATGTAAAATCAGCAGCGCAGGCCGCAGCGCCCCCAAGATCTTTAGAAGAATTATGGAAGGCGGTAAGCAGATACCGCAAAGGTAAAGATTTGCCCAAAGCTCAGGAAACATTGGTAAAGTTTATAAATTCTGCAGGCACTGATAACCGATTGGGAAACGCCCTATGTCAACTGGGTGATGTGCAAAAAGAATCAGGAAGTATCGACGATGCCAAAAACTCTTATCTGACTTCTTTAAAATATAAGGGCCCTCATAGTTATAATGCAAGGTATCATCTCGCATTAATCCACATCGAAAAAAACGAATTGGACCAGGCAGAAGAAACCTTGGAACAAAATCTTCAACTTCTTCGCTTTGATCCAGACACCGATGCGCAGGAAAAATCCCTATTCGCAATCGGCTCGATATTCTTCCAACGAAAAAACTACCGCATGGTTGTCAGGCGCTATGAGGAAGCCTTGGAACGCTTTGGCAAAAACAATCAGGCAGTAAGGGCAAGACTGCAACTAGGCGAGGCATATCGCCAACTTGCAAATCAAGAACAACAAAACTTCATCCTTGGAGAAAAAACAACGGATGAAACCAAGACTCATTACCAGGCCGAACATCGAAAATGGTTGCAAAAATCTGCTGATACATATCAAGATCTAGAACAACTTGCAGACTCCCCGCTTGGAATCACCCAACTTTCAGAAGAAGAACGACTACTCATCCCATTGCTTGCTGCAGAATGCAAATTTAACATGGGCCAATACGAAGCAGCGATGCTTATTTACACCAGATTAGCTACCAAAACCCGGGGTAAAAAAGAAATGCTTCACGCCTTGGGTGGTATGGTTCGATGCCATTCAGCTTTGGGCCAATTCGACCTCGTTGCCCAAAGATTGGCAGAGCTTAAATCCCAATTAAACGACATGGACGATTCGGTTCGCAAAGAATGGGAACCATGGCTGGCTATTGCAAGCAAACCAATTCAAAAATAGTTCTTCAAAATATTCTTCAACCCTTCCTTTATTTTATTCATAAAACATATCCATGAGATTCTCCTTGGGTTACCTTGGATTCTCCCTGGTTCAACCGGGCTACCATTATTTTACTTTGCCGGAGATTTTGTCATGGCTCCTAAGGACAACAAAACTAGTTTAACTACAACTGAAGGCATTGGAAGAGCGCCCAATCGGGCCATGCTTCGCGCTGTCGGGTTTCATGATGACGACTTTGACAGACCCATTATTGGAGTAGCTTCCCTTTTCAGCGATATCACCCCTTGCAATGCGCACCTCGACAGGCTTGCTCGAAAAGGGATTGAAGGAATTCGAACAGGTGGTGGTGTGCCCCAAATCTACGGCGCACCCACTGCCTCCGATGGCATTATGATGGGCCACCAAGGCATGCGCTATAGCCTAGTTTCACGCGAGGTTATCGCAGATAGCCTTGAAGTGGTCAGTGCTGGTATGAACCATGATGGTTTAATTGCGGTTGGCGGATGCGACAAAAACATGCCCGGCTGTGTCATGGCGATGGCTAGGCTCAACATACCAAGTATTTTCATTTACGGTGGGAGCATCCTACCTGGCATTGGGCCTGCAGGTGAAGATATCGACATTGTTTCGATTTTTGAAGCCGTGGGCAGGAATCAGGCAGGAACCTTGGATAAAAAGGGTGTCC